>DASYNV010000371.1:0-5518 GCA_036008365.1 Steroidobacteraceae bacterium
CTTGCGCTCGAGCCGCGCCGAGCGGGCGCTGTTGACCTCCCGAACGGAGAAGAAGCGCGCGCGCGCCCAGTGGACGCTGGCCCAGGTCCAATGTCCGATCTGATCCATGACCGTGAACCACGACACTCCAAAGGCGACCGCGGCGCCGGCGAGCCAGGCCGCCAGCAGCAGCAGGGTTGCACCGAGGAGCTTGAGTCCAGCCGCGAGCGCGCCGCCCGCGGCACTGCCGACCACACCGCCGGCACCCTGCGGAAGCGCGCCCGCATTCCAGTGCAACGCGGCCAGCGCACAGCTTGCCACCAGCATCAGTACGAAGCCGGCGCAGCGCAGCGCCAGATTCAGCTGCGAATCCGACGATGTCGAGCTTTGCGCGCGCATCACGTGCCACGCGGACGCGGCGAGGATGGCTGGCAGCAGAAAGGCCGGCCGCCCGAACAGGAAGTAGAGCGCATCGGCGAACCAGGCACCGACCGGGCCGATGCGGTTGTGCACCGGACCGCCCTCCCCGGTAAAGGAAAAGCCCGGATCGTGCGGATTGAAACTCACGAGTGCAACCAGCAGCACCAGCGCGAGGCCGGCGAGCACGATGGCACTGCTTTCGCGCAGCCCGCGTGCGACCGCGGCGGACAGGCGCAGCGACATTCGGTTTTGAGCAGCGGATTCAGCCATGCTGCACATAATAACGGATATGACTTGGCCTCTGGACCACGCTTAAATACCATGCTCGATTCAGCGCGATGGAGTTCCGATGAGTCCGCCGACACACCGCCGTCTGATCATTGTCGGCTCCGGCCCGGCGGGCTACGCCGCTGCGGTCTATGCCGCGCGCGCCAATCTCAAGCCGATGTTGATCACGGGCCTCGAGCAGGGCGGCCAGCTCATGACCACCACCGATGTCGACAACTGGCCGGGTGACATCGAAGGTTTACAGGGCCCAGCGCTCATGGAGCGCATGCGGGCGCACGCCGAGCGCTTCGCCACGGAGCTCATCAACGACCATGTTCATCAGGCCGATCTGTCGGCGCGCCCGTTCCTGCTGCGCGGCGATCGGGCGCACTACAGCTGCGAGGCACTGATCATCGCCACCGGTGCCTCGGCGCGTTATCTCGGGCTGCCGTCCGAGGAGAAATTCCGCGGGCGCGGCGTGTCGGCCTGTGCCACCTGCGACGGCTTTTTCTTCCGCGGCCACCGTGTGGCCGTGGTCGGCGGCGGCAACACCGCAGTCGAGGAGGCACTTTACCTCTCGAACATGGCGGCTCACGTGACGCTGATCCATCGCCGTGACAGGCTGCGCGCCGAGAAGATCCTGCAGGACCGGCTCATGCAGCGCGAGCGCGAGGGTAAAGTCAGCTTCCTCTGGCATCACAGCGTCGAGGAAGTGCTCGGCGATGAGACCGGCGTCAGCGGCCTCAAGCTACGCTCGGCCGTTGACGACGCCGCGCGCGAGATCGCCGTCACGGGAATCTTCATAGCGATCGGACACACGCCCAACACCGCGCTGTTCGAGGGCCAGATCGACATGCGCGGCGGCTACATCCGCATTCGCGGCGGCAGCGAGGGCGATGCCACGGCCACGAGCCTGCCGGGTGTTTTCGCAGCCGGCGACGTCGCCGATCACGTGTATCGGCAGGCCATCACCTCAGCCGGGTCGGGCTGCATGGCGGCGCTGGACGCTGACCGCTACCTCGAGCAGCTCAAGTCGCACGCCGCTTGAAGGCCCAATACCTCACGCATATCCGCGAGGTCGCTGCCGACCAGTGGAATGCGCTCGCGGCCGGGCATCCGTTTCTGAGCCATGAATTCTTCTGCGCGCTCGAGGACAGCGGCTGTGTCAGCCCCGGAAGCGGCTGGACGCCGCAGCACCTGGCGATGTTCGACGCGCACGGCCTGGCGGCGGCGGCGCCGCTCTACCGCAAGATGCATTCGTGGGGAGAATTCGTATTCGACTTCGCCTGGGCACGCGCGTTCGAGCAGCGCGGCCTGGATTATTTCCCGAAACTACTGTGCGCGATCCCGTTCACGCCCGCTACGGGACCGAGGCTGATGTGCCGCCCGGACCTGCCGGCGGAAGCGCTGCGCGCGGCGCTGCTGAGCGCGATGCGTGAGCGCGCACAAGCCGAACGATTGTCCTCGGTGCACTCGCTGTTTCTCGATGAAGCCGGACGCGCCGCCTGCGCCGCATCCGGTTGGCTGCTGCGGCGCGACTGCCATTTCCAATGGCACAACCGCGGCTATCGGGATTTTGGCGACTTTCTCGATGCCTTTTCGGCCGAGAAACGCAAAAAGGTGCGCCGCGAGCGGCGTCGCGTGCTCGAGCAGGGCATCGAGTTCCGGACGCTGGATGGAACGCAGCTCGACGACCGCCAACTCGAGACTGTCTATGCGTTCCACGCATTGACCTTCATCCGTCACGGCCACACGCCGTATCTGAATCGCAGCTTCTTTACTCGGGTAGCGCGCGCGCTGGGACCGGCCTTTTTTGTCAAGCTGGCGTTGCATGCAGGCCGACCGGTGGCCGCGGCAGTGTTCTTTCGCTCGGCCGACACGCTTTACGGCCGCTACTGGGGGGCCGAGACCGACTATCACAGCCTGCACTTCGAGACCTGCTACTACCAGGGCATCGACTACTGCATCGAGCACGCATTGCAGCGCTTCGAACCCGGCACCCAGGGCGAGCACAAGATCTCGCGCGGCTTCGAGCCGGCCATCACGTGGTCGGCGCACTGGATCGCGAACGCACCCCTGAGACGCGCGATCGGCGCTTACCTGGAGCGTGAGGGCGGTGCAATCGATGCCTATGCGAGCGAGGCCGATGCTCATGCCCCGTTCCGGAAGACCGAGGCATGATCACCTGGCTGGCACCGGATGATCCGCCCGATCGCTTCCCGCCGCATGAAGCCGCGCTGAGCGATCCGTCGGGCCTGCTGGCCGCCGGCGGCGATCTTCGGCCCGAGCGGCTCATCGCCGCCTACGCGCGCGGCATCTTTCCGTGGTATTCCCCGGGTCAACCGGTGCTCTGGTGGTCGCCCGATCCGCGCGAGGTGCTCTGGCCGCAGGAATTTCGCGCCTCCCGGAGCCTGCGTCGAGCGATCCGGCAGCGCGGCTTCAGCCTGCACGAAGATCGCGATTTTGCCGCGGTCGTGAGCGCCTGCGCGGCCCCGCGCAGCCGCAGCCCGGGCACCTGGATCACTGCCGAGATGAAGGCGGCCTACTGCACCCTGCACGCGCGTGGCTTCGCCCACAGCTATGAGGTCTGGAGCGGCGATGCGCTCGTCGGTGGCCTGTACGGCGTGCGGCTCGGGGCTGTGTTTTTTGGCGAGTCGATGTTCAGTCGCCAGGCGGACGCCTCCAAGGCGGCACTCGCCGGACTGGTCGCGCGCAGCCCAGTCCTGGGCATCGAGCTTATCGATTGCCAACTGCCATCGGCGCACCTGCGCAGTCTCGGCAGCCGGCCGATTCCGCGCCGCGAGTTTCTGGCAATCCTGGCCGAGCGCGCGCGCAGCGATGCAGGGTAAACCCGCGGCGCGCAGCCGCGTTGCATTGCCGGCCCCCTTTATGCAGAATTCGCGCCCCGACGGCTACGCAGCGCAGCATGCCCAAAGAAGACGCCATTCAGATGGAAGGTGAGGTCATCGAGACCCTGCCCAACACGACCTTCCGCGTTCAACTCAAGAACGGTCACGTCGTGACAGCGCACATCTCGGGCAAGATGCGCAAGAACTACATTCGCATTCTAACGGGCGATCAGGTCACGGTAGAGATGACACCCTACGACCTGTCCAAGGGTCGTATCGTCTACCGCGGCCGCTGAGGATCGCGATACCGACTACGCCGTGACTTCGGGCTGCGAGGCCGGAAGGCACTCGAGGATGAGCGCGCTCTGATCGGACGTCACCGAGACTCTGACCTGTCCGCCGCCCAGCAGCTTGCCGAACAGCAGCTCCTCGGCCAGCGGACGCTTGATGTGCTCCTGGATCACGCGTGCCATCGGACGAGCACCCATCTTGGGGTCATAGCCTTTCTGTGCGATCCAATGGCGTGCGGCCTCATCGATGGTCAAGCCCACACCCTTGGGTTCGAGCTGTGCTTCGACCTCGATCAGCAGCTTGTCGACCACGCGCTCGATGGTGGTCGCATCGAGCGGCGCGAATTGAATGGTGGCATCGAGGCGGTTGCGGAACTCGGGTGAGAACAGCCGCCGAATCGCTTCCATGCCGTCACTGGCGTTGTCCGCCTGAGTAAATCCGATCGAAGGCCGGCTCATCTCCTGCGCGCCGGCGTTGGTCGTCATCACGATGATCACATGACGAAAATCCGCCTTGCGGCCGTTATTGTCGGTCAGCGTACCGTGATCCATGACCTGCAGCAGCAGGTTGAATACGTCCGGGTGCGCTTTTTCGATCTCATCCAGCAGCAGCACGCAGTGCGGATGCTTGGCAATCGCCTCGGTCAAGAGGCCGCCCTGGTCGAAGCCGACATAACCGGGCGGCGCGCCGATCAGGCGCGAGACCGTGTGGCGCTCCATGTACTCGGACATGTCGAAGCGGATGAATTCGATGCCCATGGCCAGCGCCAGTTGGCGAGTGACTTCGGTCTTGCCGACACCCGTGGGACCGGCGAACAGTAGGCTGCCGACCGGCTTGCGCTGATCGCCTAAGCCCGAGCGCGCCATCTTGATGGCCGACGCCAGCGTCTCGATGGCCTGGTTCTGGCCGAAGATCACCAGCTTGAGGTTGCGCTCGAGGTTCTTGAGCAGGTCGCGGTCCGAGGCCGACACGTTCTTGGCCGGTATGCGCGCCATCCGCGCCACGACGTCCTCGATATGCGATACCTCGACCCGGGCCTCGCGCTCTCCGGCGGGCTTGAGCCGCATGCGCGCACCGGCCTCGTCGACCACGTCGATGGCCTTGTCCGGCAGGTGGCGCTCGTTGATGTGCCGATCGGCGAGCTCGGCCGCGGCGCGCAGCGCGTCGTTGGAGTACTCGACCCCGTGGTGCTCTTCGAACTTCGGCTTCAGCCCGAGCAGGATCTCGACCGTCTCGGACACCGACGGCTCGGCCACGTCGATCTTCTGGAAACGGCGCGCGAGGGCGTGATCCTTCTCGAAAATGCCGCGATATTCCTGGTAGGTGGTCGAACCGATGCAGCGAATCTCGCCATTGGCGAGCACGGGCTTGATGAGATTCGAGGCGTCCATGACGCCGCCCGAGGCCGCACCGGCGCCGATCACGGTGTGGATCTCGTCGATGAACAGGATCGCGCCGGGCTGCTTCTTGAGCTCCGTGACCACCGATTTCAGGCGCTTCTCGAAATCACCGCGATACTTGGTGCCGGCGATCAGTGCGCCCATGTCGAGCGCGAAGATGGTGCAGTCCGAGAGTACCTCCGGGACCTGACCTTCGACGATGAGCCGTGCGAGCCCCTCGGCTATCGCGGTCTTGCCGACGCCCGCTTCACCGACGTAGAGGGGGTTGTTCTTGCGGCGGCGGCACAGAATCTCGATGGTGCGCTCGACTTC
>DASYNV010000372.1:0-3939 GCA_036008365.1 Steroidobacteraceae bacterium
CACTTCCTGATAGGCAGTTCCGCTCCATTCATAGCTGTAACCGGAAGGTAAGGTCTTCCCCGAGACCTGCGCCATCGCTGCGAGCGCCGCACCGGAGGACGTGCCCGGGGACGGGCCGCCCTGAATCGGGATAGCACGGTAGTTGTTGTAGCGGGTGATGACTTGCGGCTCGACGACAACACGGGCGTCGGCGATCGAGCGCAGTGGCACATCGTTCCCGTATTTGTTGCGGATATAGATCTGCCATAGCGACGAGACCTCGTTTCTGTTGGCCGCCTCTCCCTCGATATTTACCTGCCAAACGCGTCCGAATAGGTTGATGTTGTTGATGAAGACGCCACCCAACGACGCCTGCAGTGCCCCAAACACGTCGTTCATTCCGAGGCCCAAAGCCTGCGTCTTCTGGCGGTCGATGTCGAGATAGATGGACGGGTTGCTGGCGGTGTAGGTGGAAAAAACGCGGCTGAGCTGCTGGTCCTGGTTGGCCGCGGCGAGGAGCCCCTGCATCACGCTGTTCATCGCCGCCGGCTCCTGGCCCTCCAGCGCTTCCAGCTCGTATTCGAACCCGCCCGAGGTGGACAGGCCGATGATCGGCGGCAGGTTGAACGGGATCACGGTGGCGGTGCGGACCTGCTGGCTCTGCCCGAACACCCTTGCGATCAGAGCCTGTGCCGAATTGGCGGCGCCGGCGCGATCCGCGAACGGCTTGAGGGTGGGGACGACCAGCGCCACATTCGGCTCGTTGACACCGTCGAGAATCGAAAAGCCGATCACCGAGAACACGTTCTGGACCTGCGGCATCGATTTGAGGAGCGCCTCGATGCTGCGGACCGCCTCGCCGGTGCGCGACACCGACGCGCCGTCCGGCAGCTGCACGGAAATGAAGAAGGCCCCTTGATCCTCCTCCGGCAGGAACCCGGTCGGGGTGCGCAGCGACACGAGGTAGATACCCGCCGCACAGACCAGGATCAGCGCGGTGCCGAAGATCGAGACCCGCACCAGGCGCTGCACCACCGCCGCATAGCCGTCGCGGACATCGTCGATCCGGCGCAGCAGCCAACCGAGCGGCCCGCGTCTGGGCCCGCTATGGCGCAGAAACACCGCGCACAGCGCCGGTGAGAGGGTAAGTGCATTGATCGCGGAGATCACCATCGCGACGCTGATGGTCACGGCAAATTGCCGGAACAACGTTCCGGAAACGCCCGGGATGAAGGCAACCGGCACGAACACGGAGAGAAGAACCAGACTGATGGCAATGATCGGCGCGGTGATCTCGCGCATCGCCTTGTTGGTTGCCGCCGCCGGCGAGAGGTCGGGCTCCTCCTCCATCACGCGCTCCACGTTCTCGACCACCACGATCGCGTCATCCACCAGGATGCCGATCGCCAGCACCATGGCGAGCAGCGAGATCGTGTTGGCCGTGTAACCGATCAGCAGCAGCACCGAGAAGCTCCCGATCACGCTCACCGGCACAGCAACTGCCGGGATCAGGGTCGCGCGAATGCTGCCGAGGAACAGAAAAACCACCAATACGACCAGCGCAAAGGCGACCACCAGCGTGATCAGCACGTCATGCACCGTGTCGAGCACGAAAGTCGTCGTATCGTAATTCACCAGGTATTTCAGGCCGGGTGGAAACTGCTTGCTCAGGTGCTCCATGCTCTGCTTGACGAGGCTCGCGGTCTCGATGGCGTTGGCGCCGGGCGCGAGCGTGATGCGGATCCCGACCGCCGGCTGCCCGTTGAGGCGCGCCTCCACGTCCTGGCTCTGGGCGCCGAGTTCGACCCTCGCCACATCGTGAACGCGCAGCTGGGAGCCGTCCGGGTTGGCCCGCAGGACGATGTTCCCGAACTGCTCGGGCGTGGTCAGCCGGCCTTGTGTCTGCACGTTCATCTGGAACTGCTGATCGTTTCCGATCGGGCGGGCGCCGATCCGGCCGACAGGTGCGTCAACGTTCTGCGCCTGGATCGCGGCGATCACGTCGGCGGGCGTCAAGGTCAGGTCGTCCAGGCGCTGGGCATCGAACCAGATGCGCATCGAATAATTGAGCGTGGCGAACAGCGCGGCCTGGCCGACGCCGGGCACGCGGGACAGCACATCCAGGATGTTGATCACCGCGTAATTGGTGATGAAGAGCGGATCCTGCGCGCCATTCTCGCTGTAGAGCGCGACAAATTGCAAAATCGCCGACGACTTCTTCTGAACCGTCAATCCTTCCTGCTGAACCTCGGCCGGCAGTTTGGCGAGCGCGGTCTGCACCCGATTGTTGACGTTTACGGTGTCGATGTCGGGGTCGCTGCCGAGCACAAAGCTGACGGTCAGATTGTAGCTGCCATCATTCCCGCTCGTCGATTTCATGTAGATCATCTTGTCGACGCCGATGACCTGGGCCTCGATCGGCTGCGCAATGCTGGATTCGACCACATTGGCCGAGGCGCCTGGATAGGTCGCCGACACCACCACCTGCGGCGGCACAATGTCGGGAAACTGCGCGACCGGTATTTGCGTCACCGCGAGGGCACCGGCGATCGTGATGACGACCGCGATGACGACCGCGAGCCGCGGGCGGGCGACAAAGATTTCCGAGATCATCGCTGCGACCCGCCGGAGGAGCCGCTCCCGGTGGTGCCGGACGGTCCGGGCGCTTCCCCCTGCACGTTTGCAGGCGAGACCGCCGGCGCCGGGCTGGCGGGGCCGGCGGAGACCGCCGCGCCGGGGCGCACCCGCTGCAGGCCCTCGCTGATGACGAGCTCGCCCTCGCTGAGCCCGGACGTCACCACCGCGGTGGAGGGGGTCGACTGGCCGAGCTGAATGCGGCGGACCTGCGCCTTGTTCTGCGCATCGATCACGTAGACGTAATCTCCCTTCTGGTCGGACAGGACGGCAGCCCGCGGAATCCCCAGAACTTCGATCGGTTGCACGCCCTCGAGCAACACGGTCACGAATTCACCGTCGCCGAGCTCACGCGAGCCGGGGTCCCCGGCCTTCATGCCCGGCAGCAGCGGGTTGGGAATCTCACCGCGCAGCGTCAAAGTGTCGGTGTTCTCGGCGACTGTCGGTGAGACATAGTCGAGCTTGCCCTCCTGTCCGTACATTCTCCCATCGGGCAGCCGCAGCTTGATCAATACCGCGGCAAACCCGCCCTTCGCCGCGTAGCGGTTGCGCAGATCGAGCGCGGTCCGCTGCGCGATGGAAAAGAGCACATACATCGGATCCTGGCTGACGATCGTCGCCAGCGTGCCGCTCGTCGGCGAGACCACGTTGCCTTCGGTGATGGCCGTACTGGTGATTCTGCCTTCGATGGGGGCGTGGATCGCGGTGTAGTCCAGATTGATCTTGGCGGTCTTGAGCTGCGCTTTTGCGCCCTCGATCTGGGCCGCAAGAGAGCGCTCGGCGGCCAGCGCGGAATCAACGTTCGTTTGCGGGCCGGCGGATTTGGCCAGAAGATCCTGGGCACGATCGAGCGTAAGCTGCGCGTTCCGGTGCTGTGCCTCGAGCTGATCCACATTGGCCTTGCTGGCATCGACCTGCGCCTGAAACGGCGGCTGCTCGATCTGGTAAAGCAGCGCGTCCTTTTTGACTTCGGTGCCCTCGACAAACAGCCGCTTTTCGAGGAATCCCGTCACCCGCGCCACCAACGTCACACGGTTCACCGCCTGAATGCGCCCTATGAACTCATCGGTTTGGGTGATCTGCTGGCGCGCTGCGCGGACAACGCCGACTGAGGGCGGTGCTGCCGGCCCCTGTTGCGCTCTGGAGGCGGGCGGTGCCAGGCAGAGGCCGACAAACAGCGCGAGTACCGTCGCGCAGAAAATTCGAGACATTCGATCCTCCGGCGGCGAGGCAGCCTCGGAATTCGCGGCGCCGCGCAGTCCTCCGATACGCTCTCGGTCGAGCGATGCTCGGAACGCGATGTCGTCACGCGGCAATTGCGATGCT
>DASYNV010000373.1:0-2867 GCA_036008365.1 Steroidobacteraceae bacterium
GCCAGTTCTACCGGCAGTTCGGCATCACGATCGCGGCCAGCACCATCATCTCGACGTTCAACTCGTTGACACTCTCGCCCGCGCTGGCCGCGCTCCTCTTGAAGCCGCGGAACGCGCCGCCGGATGCGTTTCAGCGCGCAATCAACAAAGTGCTGGGTTGGTTTTTCGGCCGGTTCAACCGCGTGTTCGAGCGCGCTTCGGAGCGCTACGGCCATGGCGTATCGCGTCTCGCCGCGCTGCGCGGCCTCGTGCTCGCCGTGTTCGCCGTGCTGCTGGTGTGCACGTGGGGCCTGTTCCATATAGTGCCCGGCGGCTTCATTCCGTCGCAAGACAAGCAATATCTGGTCGGCATCGTGCAGCTGCCCGATGCCGCCTCGCTCGATCGAACCGAGAGCGTGGTGAAGCAGATCTCGGAAATGGCCAACGCTACGCCCGGTGTCGATCACACCATCGGCTTCTCGGGCCTTTCCATACAAGGCTTCGTGAACCTGAGCAACGCGGCCGTGTGCTTCTTCCCCTTGAAGCCGTTCGAGGAGCGCACGACCAAGGATCTGTCCGCCGGCGCCATCGCGGCCGCGCTCAACAAAAAGTTCGGCGCCATCCAAGACGCGGTGATTTTTGCGGTGCCGCCGCCGCCCGTGCAGGGTCTTGGCAATACGGGCGGATTCAAGCTGTTCATCCAGGATCGGGGCGCACACGGCTACGAGGAGCTTGCTCGGGTCACCAATGAGGTCATGAGCAAGGCGCGCGAGCAGCATGAGCTCAACCCGTACGCGACGTACACGACCTTCCAGAACAGCGTCCCGCAGCTCTATGCGGACGTCGATCGTGTGAAGGCGAAGCAGCAATCGGTGCCGCTGTCGAGCGTGTTCGACACGCTGCAGACCTACCTCGGTTCGACCTACGTGAATGACTTCAACCGCTTTGGACGCACCTATCGTGTGTACGCACAGGCCGAGCCGCAGTTCCGCGCTCAGCCCGAGGACATCGCGAACTTGAAGATGCGCAACTTGCACGGCGACATGGTGCCCATGGGAGCGGTGGCGGACGTGCGTTTCGAATCGGGTCCCGATCGGGTCTCGCACTACAACGTCTATCTGGCGGCCGACGTCAACAGTCAAGGCGCCCCCGGCATCTCCTCCGGTCAAGCGACCGCCGCGATCGAGCGGGTTCTGAAGGACACTCTGCCGAACGGCTTCGGCTACGAATGGACCGATCTCACGTACCAGCAAAAGACGGCCGGCAATACGGCGCTCATCGTGTTTCCGATTTGCGTGATGCTGGTGTTCCTGATTCTGTCCGCGCAGTACGAGAGCTGGGCACTGCCGCTCGCCGTGATCCTCATCGTCCCCATGTGTTTGCTGTCCGCCATGGTGGGCGTGTGGCTCAAAGGATCGGATAACAATGTCCTCACCCAGATCGGCTTCATCGTGCTCGTCGGTCTTGCTTGCAAGAACGCAATCTTGATCGTGGAATTTGCGCGCGAGCGCGTCGTGTCCGGCTTGAGCCCGGTGGATGCAGCCGTCGAGGCGTGTCGGCTGCGGCTGCGGCCCATCCTCATGACCTCGTTCGCCTTCATCATGGGCGTAATTCCTTTGGTCGTTGCGGCGGGTGCCGGCAGCGAAATGCGTCAAGCGATCGGCATCGCGGTATTTGCCGGTATGCTGGGCGTGACTTCGTTCGGGCTGTTCCTGACGCCGGTGTTCTTCGTGACCATCGAGCTCTTTCTGGCGCGTCATTGGCCGAGCGGCGTGGCAAGGCATCTCGGCCACGCCGCGGTCGAGACGGAGGAGCCGCACAGTGCGTGAAGCAAGAGGCTACGCGGCCGCGTTTGCGATCTTCGTCGGTGCGCTTCTGGCGGGATGCGCCGTGGGACCCGACTATCATCGACCGCAGGAAGCTGTGGATTCGCACTTCGTGAACGCCTCGGAACCCGGTCTCGCCGCAGGCGATCCCGAGGAACGCTACTGGACCACCTTCGGCGATCCCTTGCTGACGCAACTCGTCGAAGACTCGGTCGTACACAACACGGATTTGCAGGCCGCGACGGCGAATCTGCAGGCGGCCCGCGCCGCGCGTCGGCTCACCGGATACGATCAGTTTCCGACGGTCACCGCGAACGCGAGCTATGCGAAGGTGCTGGAGTCGAGCCAGGAACTACCCGGCTTCACATTCAACCAGCGCGAGTTCGATACCGCGCAAGCCGGCTTCGACGGACTGTGGGAGCTCGATCTGTTCGGCCGGGTGCGCAGAAATGTCGAGGCGGCGCGCGCGGACGTCGGGACCAGCGAGGCGACCCTGCGCGATGCGCGCGTGAGCGTCATCGCCGAGGTCGCGCGCGACTACTTCATCTTGCGGGGCCTGCAAGATCAGCTCGCGCTCACGCGGCGCAACGCAGATGTCCAGGCGAGCACGCTCAACCTCACGCGCGTGCGGCTCGAGGCGGGCAGGGGCAACGAGCTCGATACGTCGAGGGCTGAGGCGAACTATCAAACCACGCTGTCGACGATTCCATCGCTCGAAGCGACGATCGCGACGACCATCTACCGCATCAGCGTCCTCACCGGCCGCCAACCGGCCGCACTCACTGACCAGCTTTCGGCAGCCGCGCCGATGCCGCAGCTGCCCGCGTTCAGCTCCATCGGCACCCCGGAGCGATTGCTGCGCCGGCGTCCCGACGTGCGCGTGGCGGAGCGGGAGCTCGCCGCATCGACCGCGCGCGTCGGCGTGGCCATGGGCGATCTGTTCCCAAAAGTAACTTTGGTGGGAGAGGTCGGATACTCGACGGCGAGTTTCAGCCAATTCGGCCAGAGCCAGGCGCGATTTTTCCAGGCCGGCCCCAGCATCTCGTGGGCGGCGTTCGACAT
>DASYNV010000374.1:0-4342 GCA_036008365.1 Steroidobacteraceae bacterium
GCGATTACCACGTGGACGAGCATTACGATCTCAGTGGCCGATCGTTGCTGGTGTTCGAGCTGCTGCCGGACGGCGCATGAGCACGACCGGGTGCCGCGTCGGCGCGCGCTCGCATGTGATGCCCTTCGGTGCCGAATTGCAGCCCGACGGCGGCGTGCGCTTCCGTCTCTGGGCGCCCAGGCACGAGCGCCTGGCGCTGCGCCTCGACGGTGGGGAGCGCACGCTGAAGCTCGAGCGCGAGGCCGGCGGCTGGCACACGCTCATCACGCCGCGCGCCACCGCGGGCTCGCGTTATCAATACATCCTGCCGGACGGCATGGCGGTGCCGGACCCCGCTTCGCGCTACCAGCCGGAGGACGTTCACGGCCCAAGCGAGGTCATCGATCCCCGGGCCTATCCGTGGCAGGACCTCGAGTGGCGCGGCCGTGCCTGGGAGGAGGCCGTGATCTATGAGCTGCACATGGGTTGCTTCACCGAAAGCGGAAGCTTCGATGCGGCCCGAGAGCGCTTGCGCCATCTCTCAGAGCTCGGCGTCACGGCCATCGAGATCATGCCGCTGTCCGATTTCCCGGGGCGACGCAACTGGGGCTACGACGGGGTACTGCCGTTCGCGCCCGATGCGAGCTACGGCCATCCGCGTGAGCTCAAGGCGCTGGTCGATCGCGCGCACGCGCTCGGGCTCATGGTGCTGATCGATGTGGTCTACAACCACTTTGGTCCCGAGGGCAATTACATTTCGCTCTACGCACCGCAGTTCTTCAGCACCCGACACCACACGCCCTGGGGCGCGGGCATCAATTTCGACGGTCGCGACAATCGCGCGGTACGTGAATTCGTGGTTCACAACGCGCTCTACTGGCTGACTGAATTTCACTGCGATGGCCTGCGGCTCGATGCAGTGCATTCGATCCTCGATGATTCGCCGGTGCACATTCTGGCCGAAATCGCGCAGCGCGTACGCGCCGCGCTGCCGGACCGTCACGTGCACCTGCTGCTCGAGAATGAGCACAACGAGCCGCACTGGCTCGAGCGCGGGCGCGAGCGCGAGCGCGCACCAGGTCTATTCAACGCGCAATGGAACGATGACGTGCACCACGTGTTGCACGTCGCCACGACTGCCGACGCGGAAGGCTACTACGCCGATTACATCGGGCGCACCGACCGACTGGGCCGGGCGCTCGCCGAGGGCTTCGCCTTTCAGGGCGAGCCGATGTCCTACCGGGGCGCGGCGCGCGGACAGCCGAGCGCTCACCTGCCGCCCACGGCCTTCGTGTCGTTTCTGCAGAATCACGATCAGATCGGCAATCGCGCACTCGGCGAGCGCATCACCGCACTCGCCGCGCCACCGGCGGTGCGCGCCGCAACCGCGCTGTACCTGCTGCTGCCGCAGATACCGATGCTGTTCATGGGTGAGGAATGGCATTCCCGGCAGCCGTTTCTGTTTTTCTGCGACTTCGGTGCCGAGCTCGGCGAGGCCGTGACCCGCGGACGCCGGCAGGAATTCGCGCGCTTCGCCGACTTTCGGGACCAATCGGCGCGCGAACGCATCCCCAATCCGCAGGCCGAAGAGACCTTCCAGAGCAGCAAGCTCGACTGGGCGCTGCTGGACGAGCCCGACGGCGCGACGGCCTCGAGCTGGTATCGAGAACTGCTGGCCGTGCGGCGGCGACACATCGTGCCGCTGTTGCCGTCGCTCACGCGCAGCGGTGAATTCCAGGTGCTCGGCGAGGCAGCGGTGCTGGTGCGCTGGCAGAGCGTCGACGGCACGCTCTTGACGCTCGTGGCCAATCTCAAATCCGAACCGGCCGCAGAACTGCCAGCCGCCGCGGGCAGCCTTCTGTGGCAGGAGGGGCACGTCGATGCCGCCGGCACTTTTGGTTCCTGGACCGTGCGCTGGAGCGTTCGTACCTGAACCCACCCAGATGATCCCGCGCGCCACCTACCGTCTGCAGCTGCACAAGGGCTTTGGCTTCGACGCCATGACGCAGTGCGTCCCCTACCTGGCCGCGCTCGGCGTCAGCCACGCCTACCTCTCGCCCTATCTCAAGGCACGTCCGGGCAGCTCGCACGGCTACGACATCGTCGATCACAGTGAGATCAATCCCGAGCTCGGCGATGAGCCCGCATTCAGGCGCATGACCGAGGCGCTCAAGGCGCACGGTCTCGGACACATCCTCGACTTCGTCCCGAATCACATGGGCGTCGGTGGCGCGGACAACCCCCTGTGGCTCGACGTGCTGGAGTGGGGTCCGGACGCGGCGCACGCAGGCTGGTTCGATATCGAGTGGGAGACGCAGCGCCGCTACCTGCACAACAAGCTGCTGGTGCCGCTGCTCGGCGATCATTACGGCATCGAGCTCGAGCGCGGCATGCTCGAGCTGCGTTACGACGAGAACGACGGCAGCTTCGCGGTCTGGGCCTACGGTACTCACAAGCTGCCGATCACACCGCCGCACTACGCACGCATCCTCGGCAACGAGCATCCCGAGCTGGAACGTCTGGCCGACGCCTTCGCCTGGCTGCCGAACTGGCGCCTGCAGATGGCGCGGCGCGCAGCCGAATTCAAGTTGGAGCTCGCGGCGCTCGTGCGCGAGCGGGCGGACGCGCGCGAAGCCCTGTACAGCCGCTTCACTCGCTTTCAGGGAAGGGCCGGAGAGCCCGCCGGCTGGCGCGAGCTCGATGCATTGATCCAGCGTCAGCATTGGCGGCTGGCCTACTTTCGCGTGGCAGCAGACGACATCAACTACCGCCGCTTCTTCAACATCAACGATCTGGCCGGCCTGCGCATCGAGTTGCCCGAGGTATTCGATCATGCCCATCGGCGCGTACTGCGCCTGGTGAAGGACGGCACCATAGACGGCCTGCGCATCGATCACATCGACGGTCTGCTCGATCCCAAGGCGTACCTCCATCGACTGCAGAGCCGCATTGACCCGCCGCCCGGGAACGGACACTTCTACCTCGTGGTGGAGAAGATCCTGGCGGCGCACGAGACGCTGCGCGAGGACTGGCCGATCGATGGCACCACGGGCTATGAGTTTCTGAATCAGCTCACCGCGCTATTGCTCGATTCGGGCAGCGAGCGCGCCTTCACCGATTGCTATGCGCTGTTCACGGGTGAACAGCGCGATTTCGGCGAGATCGGCCGGCTGTGCAAGCTGCACATCATGGACAACGAGATGTCGGGCGAGCTCAATGTGCTGGCGCGCGACATGGCGCGCCTGGCGCGGCAGAACCCGCGCACGGCGGATTTCACCCAGACGCTGCTGCGCCGCGCGATCAAGCAACTGATCGCGTGCTTCCCCGTTTACCGCACCTACATCGACGGGGCCGCGGTGCTGGAAAATGCCGATGAGCGCGACCTGAGCTGGGCGCTGGCTCAGGCGCGCCGGCACGAAGCCGAAATCGACGCCAGCGTCTTCAGCTTTCTCGAGCAGGTGCTCACGGCAAAGCTCATCCAGCGGCCGCGCAGCGGCTTCTCGCGGGTGTCGCTCCTGCGTTGCGCTACACGCCTGCAACAGTACAGCGGACCGGTAGCCGCCAAGGGACTCGAGGATACGGCGTTCTATCGGTATAACCGCTTCATTGCGCTGAACGAAGTCGGCGGCGATCCGAGCCGCTTCGGCGCCACGATCGCGGCCTTTCATCGCGCCGCACAGCAGCGCGCGCAGCGCTGGCCGCACTCGATGCTCACCACGGCGACCCACGATACCAAGCGCGGCGAGGACTCGCGGGCGCGCCTGGCGGCGTTGTCGGAGTATCCGGAGGAATGGACGCGCCAGGTCAACGTCTGGAGCCGGATCCTGCGAGGTCCAGGCGCTCAATCCGATGTCATCGAGGCGATCCTGCGGCCCGATCGCAACGACGAGTATCTGCTCTACCAGCAGTTGCTCGGCAGCTGGCCGGCAGAACTGCTCGACGAGCAACGCTGTCATGGCGCCCCGCTGCAGGCCTACGCCGAGCGTGTGAGCGCCGCCATGCTCAAGTCCATGCGCGAGGCGCGGGTGCATACGAGTTGGGCCTTTCCAAATGCGCCGTACGAAGAGGCCATGGCCAATCTGATCGCCGCGGGGCTCACGGGCAACCGCGCCAGCGCCTTCCTGACGGCCTTCTTGCCGTTTGCACGCCAGGTGGCCGCGAGCGGTGTGCACAACAGCCTGATCCAGACGGTCGTGAAACTGACTGCACCGGGAGTCCCGGATCTTTATAACGGCGCCGACCTCTGGGATCTGTCGATGGTCGACCCCGATAATCGACGGCCGGTCGACTACGCGCTGCGCGCGCAGCAGCTGCAGGAAATCGACGCCGCACTGCGCGCCGATCGCGCCGGCAGTCTGCGTCA
>DASYNV010000375.1:0-6416 GCA_036008365.1 Steroidobacteraceae bacterium
CGCTAACGATCCGCGCCTTCGTGCCGAGTAATTTCAAGGCGCTGCGCACCGGGCCGGTGCTCGCCGGCGGCGGAGAATTCGGCGTGGCGCTGCTGACGCTGCTGGCACGCGGGCGCGATCTGCTGCCGGCGCGCTTTGTGCAGCCGCTGCTCGCGACCGTGGTGCTCGGCATGATGGCGAGCCCGCTGATCATCCGCTACAACCGGCGCATCGCGCGCGCTCTGCTGCGCGAAGCCCCGCCACCGCGCGATGGGCCACAGCGCGAGGACCTGGCCGCCACCGAGCTCGCGCGGCGCGAGCACGTGATTCTCTGCGGTTACGGCCGCGTCGGGCGCAATCTGGCGCGCGTACTGATGTCGCAGGGTTTCGAGCACCTGGCCATGGACATAGACCCCGCCAACGTGCGCGCCGCGCGCCAGGAGGGCGAGCCGATCATCTGGGGCGACAGTGCCGATGAGGAGCTGCTGCGCAGCGTCGGCATGGATCGCGCGACGGTCGTGATCGTGACTTTCGCCAATCCGGCCGTGGCGGTCGGCGTGGTGCGCGCGGTGCGGCGCCTGCGCAGCGACGTGCCGATCCTCGTGCGCACGCAGGATGACTCCCGCCTGGCGGAGCTGTCGCAGGCCGGCGCCACCGAGGTGGTGCCCGAGACCTTCGAGGCCAGCCTGACCCTGGTGTCGCAGGCCCTGACACTGCTGCAGCTGCCGGCACCCCAGGTCACGCGAGTGGTCGACAACCTGCGTACCCAGCGCTATGCGACCCTGCGTACGCAGCCGTCCGCCGCGATACTCGAGCAGAGTGCCGAGCCGGCCGAACTGCTGCGATCGGTGGTACTGCCGCCGCGCGCCTGGGCGGTCGGACGGCGTCTGGAAGAGGTGCGCGTACGCGGCGCGGAAGTGGCCTTCACCGCGATACGCCGGCAGGGCATCACCGGGCGCGAGCCAGCCGGCGACACGGAATTGCGCGTCGGCGACGAGGTGGTGATCTACGGTCTGCCGGCGGAACTCGAGCATGCCGAGGCGGTGCTGCTGGCCGGCTAGAATGTCGCCCCCATGAACCGTGAAAACATCACCTTTCCGGCGCGACACACGCCGCTGCGGGAGGACATCCACGCGCTCGGTCAGCTCATGGGAGAAGTGCTGCGCGAGCAGGGTGGCGACGAGCTGCTGTCGCTGGTCGATCAAGATCGGTTGATGGCGATCCGCTGGCGCGGCGGCGCCGCGGGCGCCGCCGAGGCACTTGCGGTGCGCGTGCGCGGCCGACCGCCGCGTTTGGCGCGCGAACTGGTGCGCGCGTTCTCGGCCTACTTCCAGCTGGTGAACGTGGCCGAAAAAGTGCACCGCATCCGGCGCCGACGCGAGTACTTCCAGCAGGATGGCGATCGCCCGCAGCCCGGCGGCGTCGAAGACGCGCTGTCGGAACTCAAAGCCGCTGCCTTAAGCCTCGAGGACGTGCTGGCGCTGCTGGCGCAGCTGTCGATCGAGCCGGTGCTGCTGGCACATCCGATGGAATCGACGCGGCGCACCACGCTGCGCCGCCAACAGCGCCTCGCGAGCCTGATGCTCGAGCGCAGCAACGCCACGCTGGCACCGCACGAGCGCCGCACGCTGCTCGAGCGCATCCGTTCCGAAGTAACCACCGATTGGCAGAGCGAGGAGCATCCGCGCGAGCGCCTGACGGTCGCGGACGAGCGCGAGCACGCCATTTTTTATCTGGCCGAAATTCTCTATCGAATCGTGCCGGCCTTTTACCAGGAGATCGCCGCGGCGCTCGGCAAGCTGTACGGCGCCTTGCCTGAAACGCTCGAGCTGCCGGTGATCGTGCGGTTCGGTACCTGGGTCGGTGGCGACATGGAGGCCTCCAGCGACGTCCACGCCAAGAGCATCCGCGAAACGCTGGCGCGCTCGCAGCAGACCATCCTCGCCAACTATCACGCCGACTGCCAGCAGCTGGCGCAGGTGCTGTCGCAGAGCGAGCGCCGGGTCGGTGTTTCGACCGCAGTGGTGCGTCGGATCGAGGAGTATCGAACCTTGGTGCCCGGCGCACCAGGCATCGCGCCGGCGCGCCACGACCGCATGCCCTATCGAGTGCTGCTGGGACAGATCGCCGAGCGTCTGCAAGCCACGCACGACGGACGTGCCAGCGGCTATCAGCAGCCGGCACACTTCCGCGCCGACATCGAGCTGATCGCGCAGAGCCTGCTGGCCAATCGCGGCGCGCACGCGGGCTATTTCGCAGTCCGACGCCTGCTCGCTCGCATCGATACCTTTGGTTTTCATCTCGCTACGCTCGATCTGCGCGCCAGTGCCTCGGTGCATCACACGGTGCTGGCGCAGGGCCTCGACGATCCGGGATGGTGCCAGCGTAGCGCGCTCGAGCGGCACGCGCGGCTGGTCGAGATCCTCGAGCGCGACATCGGACCCGCCGGCGGCTTCGATGCGCTCGGTAAGCGCACGCTCGCGGTGTTCGATGCGATCCTGCAGAGCCGCCACCGTTACGGTGCTGACTCGATCGGGCTCTACATCGTGGCCGGGGCGGCCGCAGCCGATGATGTGCTTGCACCGCTGGTGCTGGCGCGCTGGGCCGAGGCGTATAGCAAGAGTAGCGGCGAGGTGGCGCTCGACGTGGCGCCGGAGTTCGACCGGGTCGGTACGCTCGAGCGATGCGGCGCCATCATGCGCGAGCTGCTCGAAGATGGCGTCTACAAGCGCCATCTCGAGGCGCGCGGCCGGCTGCAGACGGTGCTGATCGGCTATTCCGGCAGCGGCCAGGAGAGCGGCCTGGTGGCGTCGCGATTCGCCGCCTACCGGGCGCAACGGCATCTGACCGAGGCACTGTGTCAGGCACAGAAGGAGCACGTGCTGTTCTACAGCCGTGGCGGCAGCGTGCCGCGCGGCGGCGGTCGGATCGACACGCTGCTGCGCGCGGCGCCGGCCGAGTCGGTCAGCGGGGTGCTGCGCTTCACCGAACAGGGTGAGGGCATCAACCAGAGCTATGGCCTGCGCCCCAACGCCATGCGCTCGCTCGAGCGGGCCTTGAGCACGCTGGCACTCGCGACGCTGGCGGTCAGGCGCGGGGTGGCCGTGCGCGAAGGCGCGGCACTGGCCGAGTGCGTGGGCTTGGTGGCCGGCCACAGCGCCCAGGCCTGGCGGAGCCTGATTTACGAGACCCCGCAGTTCAACGATTTCTTTCGCGCCGTGACCCCGATCGACGTGGTCGAACGCATGCAGATCGGCTCGGCGCTCAAGTCCGATCAACGTAGTGTGGAAGCGGTGCGGCCCGCGGCCTGGGTATTCGCCTGGGCGCAATCGCGTCACATGATCCCGGGCTGGTACGGTGCCGGGGCCGGCCTCGAATTCGCCAAGAGCGAGCGCGGTCTGGAGCTGCTGCGGCGCTGCTACCAGGGGTGGCCGTTCTTCCGCACGCTGATCGATGACATCGAGGCCATGCTGTCGCGCGCCGACCCGGCCATCGCCGCTCACTACGAGCGGCTGGCGGGGCCGGATCTGCGCCAATTTGGGGCATTGGTGCGGCAGGAATACGATCGCACCTGCGCGCTGGTACTCGAAATCAAGCAATGCTCGGCGCTGCTCGACACCGATCCGACGCTGCAGCGGAGCATCGCCCTGCGCAACCCCTATGTCGATCCGATGAATTTCATGCAGGTTGACCTGCTCGAGCGCTGGCGGGCCAGCGGGCGACAGAACCGCGAGCTGTTCGAAGCGCTGCAGGCCAGCGTCAGCGGGATCGCGCGCGGACTGCAGACGACGGGCTGAAGGTTCCGCGTCTTCGCGAGCTCGCTTATGCCCGAAAGCGACTTCGATATAACCATTCTGCAGGGCATTCTTCGGCGATCATCCGCGCTTCGAAGGCCGAAGCACGCGCGATGTACCGATACGATCAAATTGATCAGACCCTGGTCGAGGAGCGGGTTGCGCAGTTTCGCGACCAGACCCGGCGCTTTCTCGCCGGGACGCTCAGCGAGGACGAATTCCGTCCGCTGAGACTGCGCAACGGTCTGTACATCCAGCGTTTCGCGCCCATGCTGCGAGTCTCGATCCCGTATGGGCTGCTGTCGAGCCGGCAGCTGCGCATGCTCGGCTCCATCGCCCGCCGCTACGACCGCGGCTTCGGTCATTTCACTACGCGGCAGAACATCCAGTACAACTGGCCCGAGCTCGAGCAGGTCCCCGATATCCTGGCCGATCTGGCCACGGTACAGATGCACGCCATCCAGACCAGCGGCAACTGCATCCGCAATATCACCTCGGATCACCTGGCCGGCGTGGCACCCGATGAGATCGTCGATCCGCGCCCGTACTGCGAGATCATCCGGCAGTGGGCCACGCTGCACCCGGAATTCAGCTACCTGCCGCGCAAATTCAAGATCGCGGTGACCGCCTCCGCCCACGATCGCGCTGCCAGCGAGGTGCACGATGTCGGCGTGCACCTCAAGCGCGGCGCGGACGGCGCACTCGGTTATGAGATCCTGGCCGGCGGTGGCCTCGGCCGCACGCCGATCATCGGCCAGGTGATCCGCGATTATCTGCCGCAAGCCGAACTGCTCGGCTATCTCGAGGCGATACTTCGGGTCTACAACCGCCACGGACGGCGCGACAATATTCACAAGGCGCGCATCAAGATTCTGGTGCGGGCGCTTGGCGTGCAGGAATTCCGCCGTCAGGTCGAGGAGGAATTCGAAGCCAATCGCGAGGTCGCCCCGCAGCTGCCTGCGGCCGAGGTCGCGCGCATGCGTGCGTTTTTCGAGCCCCCTGCCTATGAGCGGCTCGACGACATCCCCGAGACCAGCGGGCCCGGTGCACGGACCGCTTCGCTGGCGCCGTATCAGGCCTGGTATCGCTACAACACGCGAGCGCACCGGGTGAGCGGCTACCGCATCGTATTCGTGTCCCTCAAGAAACATGGCGCGGCGCCCGGGGACATCACGGCCGCGCAGATGGAGGCGCTGGCGGACCTCGCCGATCGTTACAGCTTCGGCATGCTGCGGGCCACACACGATCAGAATCTGGTACTGGCCGACGTGCCGCAGCGCGTGCTGGGTGAGCTGTGGCAGGCGCTCGAGGGCCTCGAGCTCGCGACCCCGAATATCGGGACGCTGACGGACATGATCTGCTGCCCGGGGCTCGATTTCTGCAGCCTCGCCAACGCCGGCTCGATACCGATCGCGAAGCAGATTCACGCGCGCTTCGACGATCTCGACTATCTCTACGACCTGGGTCCCATCGAGATCAAGATGTCGGGCTGCATGAATGCCTGCGGCCATCATCACATCGGCCACATCGGCATCCTGGGCGTCGATAAGCACGGCAAGGAGTGGTATCAGATCACCATCGGGGGCTCGGCGGCCGCGCCGGCAGCGCTCGGCGAAGTCATCGGCCCGTCGGTCCCGAAGGAGGCTGTGGCCGACACGATCGCCAAGCTGCTCGACGTGTATATCGAGGAACGCCAGGACGAGCATGAACGTTTTCTCGATACCGTGCGCCGCATCGGTGTCGAACCCTTCCAGGAGCGCGTGTATGAGACAGATCATTCGCCGGCGTGACATCGTCGAGGATGAGCTGCGCTACCCCGGCGAGCCGTCAACGGCGGGCAGTGTCGACGTGCACAGCGCGTCGGAGTGGATTGCGGCAGCCGTGGCCGGATCGGCACCCGGGCCGGGTGCAGTGCTGCTGACCGCCACCGATGAAGCCGAGGCGCTGGCGGAGCATCTGGCACCGCTGCGCTGGATCGTGATCGACTTCGCGAAGATCGGGGAAGGGCGCGGATATTCCCAGGCCCGTTTGTTGCGCCAGCGCTATCACTACGCCCGCGAACTGCGCGCGCGGGGGGCCATCAAGCGCGATCAGTTGTTCTTTCTGGCCCGCTGTGGCTTCGACGCCTTCGATCTCGACCCGGCCGAGGACCTGATCGCGGCACTGGGCGCGCTCGGCACCTTCAGCGTTGCCTACCAGGGCGGCAGCGATACGCTCGTCCAGGTGCGTCGCCGCCTGCCGGACGCCGCCGCCTAAATCTTCCGCTCCTACCCGCCTGTCGGGATAATACTTCAGCACTCCGGCGCGGGCGCCTACACGCGCAGGTTGGCCATGGCCTTAGTTTGGCCTGAGTATCCCCATCACTGACGGGAGGTCCACGGCATGTCGAGCGCAACCGGCCTCAGGCCGCCCGCGGGCGAGCGGGCAGCGCTCAATTCAGCCATGGAGGCGCCCCGAATCCGCATTGAGCAGGTGGTGCCGAGCGTCGACAATGGCACCCTGCCGGCCAAGGGCATCATTGGCCAGGCGATCGGAGTCGAGGCCGATATCTTCGCGGATGGGCACGATCAGCTCGCGGCGCGGCTGATCTGGCGCGGCCCGGGCACGCTCGAGGAGCAGTCCGTGGCAATGGTGCCGCTCGGA
>DASYNV010000376.1:0-1970 GCA_036008365.1 Steroidobacteraceae bacterium
CGCTGTGCGCACGGGTATCGCGGCCGCGGCGCTGGTTTTGGCGAGCTGCGCCGTCGGACCCTCGTACCGCACGCCGAAGCCCGATGTGCCGGCTCGATTCGCCGCATCGACGCAGGCGGCGGGAGCCTCGAGCGCCGCATCGCCTGCGGTGGCGGATCTCGCCAACTGGTGGAAATCGCTCAACGATCCCGAACTCGATTCGCTGGTCGATCGGGCGGTAAAGAACAACCTCGACATCGAAGTCGCGTTGGTGCGCCTCCAGCAGGCGCGCACCTACGAGGCCGAGGTGGTCGGACACGCGCTGCCCGAGGTGGACGCCACGGCGGCTGAAGCGCGCGGCACCGGATCGGACCTGGGTCGCGGACGCGCGACTCAGCCGTTGGTATCGGCCACCAATACCACCGGCGTCCAGCAGATCAATACGTTGGCGGGTTTCGATGCGGTGTGGGAACTCGATATCTTCGGCGGCTACCGGCGCGCATTCCAGGCGGCGCGCTTCAGCGCGCAAGCCGCGGCGCAAGCGCGTTATGGTGTGATCACAGCGGTGATCGCCGATGTGGTACGCGGCTACATCGATCTGCGCGGAGCACAGTTGCAGCTCGGTATCCTCAATCAGGCGAGCGACGTGCTGCGCAAGTCCCTGGACATCGTCCGCCAGCGCTACGAGCGCGGCATCACCAACGAGCTCGACCTGGAGTTGGCGACCCGCGAGCTTGACACGATCACCGCCGAGATCGCACCCGCGGAGGCGGAGGTGAAAGCGGCTCAATACGCGCTCGCCGTCCTGCTCGGCGTCTATCCCGAGAGCATCGTCGATGAGCTCGCAGCGCCCGGGATGATTCCGACCATGCCCGGCTCGGTCGCTGCCGGCGCACCGCTCGATCTTTTGAAGCGGCGGCCCGATATCCAGCAGGCCGAGCGCGAGCTCGCCGCCAATACAGCGCGCATCGGCGTAGCGACCGCGCAGCTGTTCCCCCAGGTCGCTCTGATCGGCTCGCTCGGCGCGCAGCAAGGACAGAATCCGGGCTCGAGCCAGGTGCTCGGCAAGCACCTCTGGTCGTTCGGGCCGGGCGCCTTCTGGCCGGTACTCGATTTCGGCGCGCTCGATGCCCAAGTCGATATCGCGGACCTCGAGGCCCGCGCCAGCCTCGCGAATTACCGCCAGAGCATCTTGGCTGCCGTTCGCGAAGTGGATGATGCGATCGATTCCTTTTCCGCGCAGCAATCCCGGGTGCAGAATCTTCACGCAGCCTTGGCTGCCGGGCAACGTGCCGTCGATCTCGCCACCGCACGCTATAACCGCGGCCTCACCGACTACTTGAACGTCGTAGATGCGGAACGCCAATTCTATGAGATCGAGCAGCAGGACGTGACGGCGCAAACCGCCGCGGCTGAGCAGTTCGTTCAGCTCTATCGCGCCCTGGGAGGAGGCTGGCAGAACTATCAATCGGTACCAGACATCCGCCAGCCGCAGCCGGCCGTGATTGCCGCGTTCCGCCGCTTGCTGACCAGCGGTCGCGCATCGCCCACCCCGACGCCGGCACCGAGCGCCAATTCGGCATCAGAGACGCCCTCCCCCTGATGCACTCTTGTGCCAAGGATGAGAAGCTTTTAATGCAGCCTTAGTCACCCGTTAATCTGCAGGCTTCAGCCTCCTGTTTAGGCTGGTTTGCCGGGGCTTATAACATGGGAAACGCGTTTGTGGCGCGTGCACGGGTTAGGCCCGTTGCGTCGCTGAATGAATTGGTTGATGACGGTGCCTGTTTGGATTCAGAGGATTCGGCGCTCTGCGTGCTGACTGACTTTCAGCAACACGACCCGATTACGGTCGAGATCGATTGCTCTATCGAAGACGCACTCGCCGAAATGAGCAGGTGGGGGGTCCACGCTCTTCTGGTGACTCAACAAGCACTCGATGGCATGGATTTACAGGTTGTCGGCCTGATCACCCATTGCGATATTGAGCGTAG
>DASYNV010000377.1:0-7474 GCA_036008365.1 Steroidobacteraceae bacterium
ACGAACAGGTAGATCGAATAGTCGACCGACTCGCCGATCAGGGTGATGCCGAAGCCCAAGGTCACGCCGTGGACGACCCCGGCGCCCAGCGCAACGGCGGCAACGCCGGTGAGCGCACCCGAGACCACCGGCAGCAGCCCCAGCAACAGGGTCGTGACGGAGCGGTACACCAGCAGCAGCAGCGTCGCGATCAGAACGCTGCTCACGATCGACAGCCGCTTGGCCTCGTGCTCGATCGTGGCGCGCGCCGCCACGGCGAATACCGCGGGGCCGCTCAGCAGCAGCCGCAGCTGGCCGGAGGCCGGCGCAGCGGCCGCGAAGGAGGACTTGATCAACGCCAGTGCCCGGGCCTGGCCGTCGGTGTCCGAGCCCGCGGCGCGCGTTTCGGCGATCAGCAATGCGCGCTGCCCATCGGCAGAGCTCCAGACGCCCTGTTCGCTGTGTGGAGCGCCGCCGGCATCGAGCTGATCGATGATCTGCAGGGTCTCGCCGGTGGGATCGCTCATCAGCAGCGCCTTCGCCAGCAGACCGGCCGGAGAGCCGATCAGATCGTCGAGGCTCTGCTCGAGTGCCGCATGCAGGCCAGCCACGGTGAAACGGTCCGGCGTGACGGCCGGGCCGAGCGCGTAGCGGTGTGCGAATACGAAGGCGCGATCGCGTTCCGCGCCGGCGGCATCGCCATCGTTCACGGCGAGAAAGGCGCTTTGCGCGCTTAAAGAAGCATCGAGTGCCCGTGCCGCCTGTGCCCGCTGTACGGCATCGCCACCCTCGATGCCGATCAGGATCAGGTGCGCAGCGAGACCATTCTGCAGCTGATCGACCAGCAGTTGCTGCGTGGCCGAGGGTGTGCGCGGCAGGAACGCCGACAGATCGGCGCTGAAGCGCGCGCGCGCGACGACACTCAGGGCAAGGGCGACCGCGAGCAGCCATACCGCGAGCGTCGCCAGGCGCGCGCCTTTCATTCGCGTGGCTTGATGATCATGAGCGAGCGATCGCCATCGCTCTGCTGCACCTCCACCTGCAGGATCGCATCGCGCTCACCGGCGATGCGGATGTGCTGCACCATGGCGGCGAGCTTCGGCTCGCGCGGCCGCAACTGCAGCTGCCAGTGATCGAGATCGCCTTGCAACCGCAGCTCGAAGCGCTGCTCGAGCGCGGCCTGATCGCCGGCCAGCGTCGCGCGCACGCTGTCGATCAGCGGCGCGATCTCCGGGTAGTCCCGCAGCCGCAGGGTGCGCTGGCGCGATCCGGACTGCAGCCTCAACATGCCCTGATCGAGCACCATGCTCCGGGCGCGCGGCTTGAGCGTGCGTTGCTCGAGATGATCCGGTGCCTCATAGGTCAGCACGCCGGCGGAATGCAGCGGTTGCTTGAGCGCCGCCAGATACTGTGTCTCCTCGAAATCTGCGATGCCGTGTCGACGCTGCGCGAGCAAGGCCATCAGCGGCTCGAGCGCACCGGGGTCATCGGCGGCGATGGTGGGTGCTTCGAGTGCCGGGGTGGCAAGCAGTGCGATCGCGGCCAGCGTTGCCGGCAGTGCCGACCAGCGCCGCTCGCGCCTCATGGTCGAGCCGGCGGCGCGCCGTCCGGAACCGCGGACCAGAAATCGAAGAAATTGAACCAATTGTAAGGATCGCTGCGACAGTGTTGCTCGAGCAGGCTGCCGTAGCGCGCGACTGCGGCTTCGACCGCGCTCGCGCGCTCGCCGCGTGCGAGTTCGGTAAAGTCGGCCAGCGGCGCGAATATGATCCGGTAGCGCCGCCCGCCGCGGTAGAGACCCAGCATGAACAGCACGCGCCGGCGCAACAGGGCCGCGGCGCGCATCGGACCGAGCGGCAGGCGGGCCGTGCTGCCGAGGAAGCTGATTGGGAGCGAGGCCTCGTCGCCGAGGGTGCGATCGGCCAGTACCCCGACCAGCGCGCCGTGATCGAGGCGCTCACGGATTTTGAGCATGGCATCGATCCGGCCTAGTGCGATGATCTCGGGCGGATTTCGCGGCTTGGCCGCGGCCATGATGGCGTTCACCTTGCGGGCGTTGTCCTCATACATCGCCATGGCCACTTCGAGTCCCGGTTGCCGGTCGCCGAGCATGCGCAGTACTTCGAAGCTTCCCATGTGCGCACCGAACAGGAACGCGCCGCCGCCCGCAGTGCTTGCCTCGCGGATCAGCGCCTCGCCTTCGAGCGTGATCTCGAACATGTCCTGCCGTCCGGCGAGCAGCAATAGCCGGTCGAGTATCGTGGTCCCGAAGCACAGAATCATCCGGTAGCGATCGATGCCGCCCGGCTCCCGGCCCAAGGCGCGCCGCAGATACGCGCGCATGTGCCGCCGAGCCTGCGGCGCGAACAGAAAGTAATACAGCGCGATCAGGTGCAGGAGCGGAAACACCGCGCGCCGGCCACAATGCAGCGACAGCCATGCCATCACCCGCAGCAGCGCCGGGCTGCCGCGTTCGGGATTGCGGCGCCATTCGGACGGCGCGGCCGCATCGGTCATGGGCCGCGGCGCTCGATCGATGCACTCATCACCAGCGCCTGCGCGGCGTATATCTCGATGCGCAGTTCGCCGTTGGCCTGCGGTCGCGACTCGAGTTGCAGCGATTCACTCGGCTGCACGATCCGGTGGAACTTGACGCTCGCTATGTGCCAGAGCGTGGCGGTCGGGTCGATGCTGTGCAGGACCTGGTCGAGCAGCAGGGCGCCCGGTACGATCGGCGCGTTGGGGAAGTGGCCCGCCAGCGCCGGATGATCCGGCGCAATGCGGAGCCATTCAGCCTTCCCGCTCATGCAAACAGATGCGGCGTGCGCACCGCCGCCTGTGCCACCAGCGCGCGCAGCGTATGCTGCGGCAGCTTGCCGGTCTCGTTGCGCGGCAGGGCCTCGACCAGCAGCAGCGGCCGTGGCAGGAACACCGGATCGATGCGCTCGCGCAGCTGCTGCACGATCGCGCCGGCAGAAAGGGAGGGCGCCACCACCAGCGCCGCGAGTCGCGTGATGCCGGCGAGCGACGTCTCGCCATCGTCGCGCACGAAGTAGGCGCCGTCGATTACACCCGGAATGCCGTTGAGCTGATGATTCAGGTACGCGATCGAGCTGCGCTTGCCGGCGATATTGACCATGTCAGCCGTGCGTCCATGCAGCACGAAGCGCTCGCCGCCCCGCAGTTCGAGCACGTCGGCCAGTGCGGTGGCCTGCTCGACATGGCCGCCCTGCGCCCAGCAGCGCTCCTCGATGAGTTCGAGCCGCACGCCGTTCCAGAGCCGCCATTCATGCTCGAGCGCGGTGCGCCGCGCCGCGATCTGGCCGGTCTCGGTGGAGCCGTAGATCTCGAGTAGCGGTGCGCCGTAACGCCGTTCCACCTCACGCGCCAGATTGGCCGGCAGCATCGCCGTGGCGGAGACGATCAGATCCAGGCTCGGCAGCACGATCTCGGCCGTGAGCAATGAGCGCAAGTGCACCGGTGTGGTGATCAGGATCCGCGGGCGCGGCAGCTGTTGCAGTCCGGCGGCGATATCGGCCGGAAAGAACGGCCGGCCCGCGCACAGCGCGGAGCCGCTCTGCAGCGGCAGCAATACCGTGGATTCGAAACCATACATGTGCTGTGGCGGCACGGTGCCGAGAATGGCGTTGCCGCTGCGATCGATCGCCGGCAGGCGCGCGGCTTCGATACGCACGCATTGCACCAGCCGCCCCCAGGTCTTGCGATGCGGCACCGGCGAGCCGGTCGAACCGGAAGTGAAGATGTAGGCCGCCAGCTGCGCGCCGTCGATCTGCGGTACGGACCAGTCGGCAGCGGGCGCCGGAGCAGGATCGGCATCGCCTTCTCGATAGAACAGCAGTGGCAATTCGAGGGTGCAGTCGGCGTCGTCGGTGAGACAGAACGCATCGGGCGCGAACGAGTTCAGTTGCCGGATGACTTCCGGTGTATGCGTCGGCGGCAGCAGGCTGCATTTGCCGGACAGGAGGCTCGCGGCGAGCCCGACCGTGAATCGGTAGCGGTCCGTGCACAGATTGAGCACGTGCCTGCCGGACGGCAATCGCTGCGCCAGCTCGCGCGCGTCATGCAGAAAGCGCCGCGCACTGATCGGCCGGCCGTCGCGATAGGCCACGATCGAGTCCGGCCGCGCGTGCACGAACAGCGGCAGTGCCTGCATTCACTTGCTTCTCTGGGCCGCGACGTATTGGGCGAAATGCCGCAGCGAGCGGAAGATGCGCTCGTTCTCCTGGTTGTCGGCACGCAGTACCACGCCATACTGCTTGGAAACGATCAGTGCGATCTCGAGGATATCGATCGAGTCCAGCCCGAGTCCCTCACCATACAACGGCGCCTCCGGATCGATCTGCTCCGGGGCGATGGGCAGATTCAGGCCCTGCACGATCAGCCGTGCGATTTCCTGCTCCAGTTTGAGCGTATCGAGGCGCGACGTGGTCGCTTGAGGCAACGCTTGTTCAGACATAATCGATGATTCGTCTCACGGCCTGTGCAGCTTCCCTACCCCTAGCCGGTCCAACGGCAGTCCGGCCGAATGAAAGCATTATATCGAGATTGTCCGCGCCGCGAGCATTGCGTAGGACGCGCCGTCAACGCCCCGTCGGCCAGCGCCGACACAGCAGCCACGGCAGACGCAACAGAAAGCCGCACAAGAGCCGCGCGTGCATCCAGGTCAGCAGCAGATTGTCGCGCCAGTAGTTGAAGTGCGACACGCCGTCTTCGCCCGGTCCGAAGTAGCGTACCGGAGCGGGCAGATTGCGCGGCGATAGTCCCAGCCAGCACAGGCGCACCGCGGCCTCGACATCGAAGTCGAACCGACGCATCCATGGCTGATGCCGCATGATGCGCACCAGCGGTTCTATCGGATAAACGCGAAAGCCGAACAGCGAGTCGTGAATGCCGGCCCACAGCGTCCACAGGTTCGAAAACCAGTTGGAAATCTTGCGACCCTGCACACGCACGGCCGGCGCGCTGGCATCGAATCGCGGCTCGCCCAGAATCAGCTCGGTCGGCGCGGCGATCGACGCGGCCATGAAGGTGCCGATCAGATCGGCCGGATGCTGGCCATCGGAGTCCATGGTCAGGATATGCGTGAATCCGGCTTGCTGGGCCAGCCGCGCCCCATGCAATACCGCCGCGCCCTTGCCCCGATTGCGCGGCAGCAGCACGACTCGCAGTCCCGGATCCTGAGCCGCGATGGCGCCGAGCCGCTGCGCGCTGCCATCGGTGCTGCCATCGACGACCACCCAGAGCGGCGTCCACTGCGCGCGCGCGGCCCGCACGGTCTCGTACACCTTCGGTCCCGGGTTGTAGCTTGGTATCAGCACCAGGTGCGTGCTGGAGGGCGTGCTCAAGGGCGCGAGGAGGCTCTTGAGCGCGGAGCCGGCGTCCAGCGCGCGCAATTCAGTCACGACTCTCAACCATTCGCGAGGAAGCGCTGATCATCCATACAAAGCCGACGCCACCCGCCCAGTAGCTGCGCTGCTGCACCAGCGGACTGTCGTCGAAGACTGCCCCCGCGAGCCAGTCGTGGCGCAGGTAGGCGCCGACCCAGTAGTTGGCGAAGCGCCGGCTGGCCGCGAACAGCAGCTGACTGCCCGAATAACCCCCGGCGGCCTCGTATGCCGGCCGCGTCGGGGTCGCAAACGCAGGTGCGACGCCATAAAAGTATTCATGATAGCGCTGCTGCGCATACAGCGGCCCCGCGAGCGCTCCGAAATTCCAGCCCGTGAGTACGCCGCGGCCCCGATAGTCGACATCCAGGCTCGGGGCGAAGATCACGCCGATTGCCTGCGGCGGCGAAGTCACCGTGATCGCCTCGCGTACCGGCAGGCGCAGGTCCAGCCGCAGGCCCTCGTCGGCGCTGCGCCACAAATGCCAGCGCAGTGCCGGACCGAGCTCGATCGTCGGTTCGAGGTTGGGCATGCCCTTGCGAATCGCGCTGCTCCGACTGAAGACTGGCGCAGTGGCATTGACGCTGACTTCGAATTCGAGATAGCGCCGATTGAAAATTCGCCCGTGGACGCCGTCGCGATCGGCGCGCAGGTATTGGCCACGGTAGATGAAGTACGGTACCGGTGCCGGATAGACGTGGCTGGTGCTGGCGCCCCGATAGTCGTTGAACACCAGCGCGCCGACGCCGAGGCCTAATTCCCACAGCGGCTGCGGCTGCGGCTGCGGCTCGGCGCCGGCCGGCCGGCACGCGAGAGCGAGCGCCGTGAGCCCCAGGCTTGCAAGCACTGCCCTGAGCGATGTCGCCATCTCAGCTGCCAACGGCTTCGATTTCGACCAGCAGATCGCGCCGGCAGATATCGGCCTTGAGATATAGGGCTCGCGCCGCGGGACCAATTGCGCGGCGCAGTTCCTGTTCGATATTCGACAGATCCTCGGAGTGCCGCACGTAGATCTTGTAGCTCAGGCGCTCGAGCGCGAATCGATCGACGCCGAGCCGCTCGTTGGCGGCCGCGAGCACGGCGCGGATGTTGCGCACGGTCTCCTGCGTCTGCGCACGCACATCGCCCGGGTGCGCGGTCTCATAGCCGACGATGCTTGAGGTGCCTGAGATGAACAGGGTCCGGTTGGGGCCGCTCTCGATACAGGCGCGCGCGAAGGTCGGACTGCGCGGACCGTATTGCGGCGGATAATCCCAGGCAGGGCTCTGGCGCGGATTCTCCAATGCGATCGGTGCCTGGGCGCCGGCGATGCAGTAGACCGTGAGCGGGCCGGGCTGCGGGGACCCGAGCGCGCTGGCCGCCGGCACATTGCCGCGGATCTCCCGCGCCACGCCCATGAAGGCTTCCTGCCGGGCGCCGTTGAAATGCCAGTAGCGCTCGCCCTCCTGCGTCTGACCGTTGATCTCAGGCAGCACGTTCCAGATCCGAAGCGGATGCGGGAAGCCCAATGTCGTCAACGCCGCGAACAGTTCGCGGTATGCCGCCCGGGTCGCGCTGCGCAGCGCGCTTGCAGGTGAGTCGCCCGGCGCTGCCGCGAATTCCTGCTCGGCGATGCTAAAGGCGGCGAACAGCAGGCGCTCGCTGCGCCGGTACCGCACCCGGCCATGCTCGCCGGAACTCATGGGCCCCGCGAGCCGCCACACCTCGACGGTGCCGTCGAGCCCGGCGAGCACCGGCATCATCACGCGCGTCGCCGGCAGATCGGCCAGCGGCAACGGCGGCGGATCGCCCTCGTGCGCGTAGTGCACGATCGCGAGCACATCGCGCCACCACCACGCGGGGTGCTGGCGAATGTCGGCGAAACGCGGATAGTCGATGTGTAGCTTGGCGGCAGCAGCCATCAGCTAGGCTGGATGTTGAGGCGGCGCAGACGACGTGCGCGCGCATTGCGGCGCGGATGCGCCAGCGACAGCAGGCTGTAGGTGAGCTTGAAAGCGCGCAGTGAGCGCCAGATCGGCGTCGTGCCGAAGATGTCGCCGGCCAGCAGCGACAGCAGCGCCTCCTTCATGCGCAGGAGGTTGCGTGGCCCC
>DASYNV010000378.1:0-3297 GCA_036008365.1 Steroidobacteraceae bacterium
TTGCTCCCATCAGATATGAGCCGAGCCGATGGCAGTGGCACAGCCACTGTAAGAGTTAGCGGATGTTGCCGAGATAAGTGAACAACGTCTCCTGCCACCAGTCGCTGCGAACCGCGTCGACTAGAGCAAGGTTTATTGGTATTCGAAGATTGCTGCCAGGTGGTAGCGCGATAGCGTAGACCTGTGGGTCAAAACTCACCGGTAGCACGCGCAACGCCCCAGAAAACTGCTTGTTTACAAGCCATAGCAGCATTGGGCGGTCATATACCAGAGCATCGACATTATCCTTCCGCAGTGCGAGCAGGGCTGCCTCCGGATCAGGAAAATCCCGATGCGCGATCAATTCGCGATCGAGATATTCAGTTGTTTCGGTCTTGGCGATCGCGGCTGCTCGTACATATCGCAGATCCGCCTCATTGTGCACGCTACCGCGCAGCTGGTTCAGGGTCAGAGCTGACGATAGCGCCGCGGTTGCGGATTCCGATGATGTCGGCCGGGCATTCCGAATGATGTCGGCCACCTGTTCCGATCGAAGTCGGCCGGCCGTTCCGATTGATGTCGGCCGGGGTGGCGCAGCGCCCGCTGGACGGATGTGATCTCTCCATAGGTAGTTGGGCGGGGTCAAGCGAAGCCGATTTGCGGAGCGTTCTGCTTGCGCAAACTGTCGCCGCTAAGCTGCAAGCGGTGAGCGTTGTGAATGATCCGGTCGAGGATGGCGTCAGCGAGGGTGGGCTCGCCGATCAGGTCGTGCCAGCGAACGACCGGGATTTGGCTGGTGATCAGGGTGGCGCCGCGGCCGTAGCGATCTTCGACGATTTCCAGCATGTCGTGGCGCTGCTCAGGCCCCAGTGGCTCGAGACCCCAATCGTCGAGGATCAGCAGCTTGACGCCGCCGAGGGCCCGCATCAGGCGCGGATAGCGGCCGTCGCCGCGGGCCAGCGCGAGATCGCCGAACATCCGCGGAATGCGCTGGTACAGCACCGTGCGGTTGTCGCGGCACGCCTTGTGGCCAAGGGCGCAGGCGAGCCAGCTTTTGCCGACACCGGCCGGACCTTCAATGATCAGGTTCTGCGCCTGCTCGATCCAGCGTCCGGCGATCAAGGCCTGGAACAGGGTGCGGTCGAGACCGCGGGCGGCACGGTAATCGACGTCCTCGATGGCCGCCTGATGGCGCAGCCGGGCAAAGCGCAACCTGCCGCGCAGCCTTCGTTCGTAACGCTCTGTTGCCTCACGGTCGAGCAGCAGCGCGAGCCACTCAGCGTGCGACAGCGCGGCGCTGGTCGGGTTGGCGTCCAGTTCGATGAAGGCGCGCGCCATGCCGGCAAGTCCGAGCTGGTGCAGCTGGTCGAGGGTCGGATGGGTCAGCACTGTCACTCTCCTAACCAGTTAATGGTAGTAGCGGGGACCGCGGATGTTGGGATGATCGGGCAACAGCTCGCCTTGCATGGCCTGCCGTGGTGGCGGGCGCCGATCGAGACCGTGTTTGAGGATCGATTGGATCGAGCCGTAGGACCGGGCGCCGATGTCGAGCCCGCGATCGCAAGCCGCCTCCAGCCGATCGGCGCCGTAATGCCGCGCCAAACGCAGGATGCCGATGCAGGCCCGGTAGCCCTGCTCGGGATGCGGCCGGCTCTCCAGGATCAGCGCGGTGAGCTTGGTGGTGCTCGGCCCGATGGCGGCAGCCTCGGCGCGGATACGCTCGATCGTCCACTCGGCATAGCGGCGGTGCGCGCTCGGCATGTGCTCGGGGATTGTCGTGTGATGGCCGCGGCGGCCGCCGCGCAGGTGCACCGCGACGCGCTCGCCTTTGCAGAACAGCTCGATCGTGCGCTCGGTGACACGGGCGTCGAGCTGCTCACGGATCAGCCGATGCGGCACCGAGTAGTAGTGGCCGTCAATATCGACATGATAATCGAGCCCGACCCGGCGCGCCCGCCATTCGGCATACTGGTAGGGTTCGGTCCGCAGTTCCTTCAGCGCCGGGCGGTCGAGTTCAACAAACAGGTCGCGCCGACTGACACCAAGGTGACGCATCGGCCGGGCATTGAGCTCAGTGACCAGTTCGGCGATCGCCCGGTTCAGTTCGACGAGCGAGAAGAAACGGCGGTTTCGCAGCCGCGCCAATATCCAGCGCTCAACCACCAGCACGGCGACTTCGACCTTGGCCTTGTCGCGCGGCTTTCTGGCGCGCGCCGGCAGGATCGCGGTGCCGTAATGCGTGGCCAGATCGAGGTAGGTGCGGTTGAGGCCGGGCTCGTACCAGTTGGCACGGGTGACGCCGACCTTCGGGTTGTCAGGCACCAACTGCGCCGGTACGCCGCCCATGAAGGTGAGCGCCCGGACATGCGCGCCGATCCAATCCGGCAGGGTTTGCGTCGCCGTCGCCTCGGCATAGGTGTAGTTGGAGGCGCCCATCACGGCGACGAAGATCTGCGCCGGACGGACCTCGCCGGTGCTGCCGTCGATCACGTCGACGGTCTGGCCGGCATAATCGACAAACATGCGCTCGCCGGCGGGATGGGCCTGGCGCATCGTCGGCGACAGCCGGCCTTCCCAGGCGCGGTATAGTTCGCACCAGCGGCTGTAGCGATAGCCGTCCGGCTCGCGCTGCCGGTACTCTTCCCACAGCAGCATCAGCGTCACGCCGGGCCGGCGCAGCTCGTGATGCACATAGGCCCAATCGGGCTCGGCCTTGCGCCGTGCCCCTTGCTGGCTGCCGTGGCCGGCGTACAGCATCGCCTCTAGCACGCGATCGCTCAGTGTCGCCGGCAGTGGCCAGCCGAGCTTTGCCGCCGCGGCGCGTTCCAGGGTCACCGCGACGGTGCTGCGTGCCAGACTGAGCGATCGGGCAATCTGCCGGTCGCTCGCTCCGCTGTGCTTCAGGCGCAGGATCTCGCGTATGCGTCGCATCGACACTCTCTCGGCTGGCATCGGTCCCCCCGCTCGTCATTCCTGACGAGCAGAGCGCCGAGCACCCGCCCAGTAGTCGAGCGCTTGCCACCCCTCCCAGGGGTGGCCGACTTCAAATCGGAATGGCCGCGATCAAATCGGAATCAGTGGCCGGCTTCATTCCGGAATCGGTGGCCGACTTCCCCCGGAATACGCAGGCCGTAGCCTCTCGGCCCTGCTTTCTCTCATTCCGGCAGTCGCCGGCGAACTGCCAACCTCGCCGAGAAAGCGAACCTCGCCGCTGCGTCCGCCGTCGGCGATCGCCACGCTATGCTTCACCTTCGCCGTGTCGAAGGCGACAAAAACCTCGCTATACTCCCCCATGGTCCGCCCTCCGTGCGTGAGGCT
>DASYNV010000379.1:0-3607 GCA_036008365.1 Steroidobacteraceae bacterium
GGCGAGGACGTGATCATTGCACGCGGCGGCAAACCGGTAGCGCGCCTCACGCGGCTGCAGCCCGAGCGACGTGAATTGCGCTTTGGATTGCTGAAGGGCAGGGCCAGGGTAGCACCGGATTTCGACGCCCCATTGCCGCCGGAAATGCTGGCGCAGTTCGATGGCCGCTGATGCGACTGCTGCTCGACACGCACGTATTCATCTGGTCGGTTACTGCGAGCCGACTGCTCAAGGCCGCGACACGTGACTATCTTTCGTCGGCGCAGGCAGTGTTTGTATCGGCGGCATCGATCTGGGAGATCGCGATCAAATCGCGCCTCGGCAAGATCGACGGTGATCCGCAGGCATTTGCTGACGCGATTGAACCGAGCGGCTTTCATGCTCTGTCGGTCACGCCTGCTCACGCGGCAGCGGTCGGTAGGCTGCCACTGCATCATACCGATCCGTTTGATCGCCTGTTGCTGGCGCAGGCGTTTGCCGAGCCGTTGCGGCTCGTGACGGCCGATCGCGTACTTGCGGCCTACGGCGGCGCGGTCGAAGTGCTCTGAAATCCGCGCGATTCCGCAGTTGCTTCCGCGACAGCCCGTCGCTTAGAGTCTTCGCATGACGGCCGCGACAATCGGGCGCGCGTTGATCCGCTACGGCCGCGAATATCGCGGAGTGATGATCTTTCTGCTGCTGATGGGAGGTTTCCGATCGGCTTGGGATTCCCCGAGCGATGGCAAGACCCTGGTCAAGCGAGTGATTGCGGTTCCGGGTGATACGGTGGCCCTGGAGGGGGAACGTCTCATCGTCAACGGTAATCCGGCGCGTTATGCGGCCGGTGACCGCTCCAAGTTAACTGACCTGCTGCGCTCGACACGCTCTCAGAATCCGGCCATCGTGCGCGAGCGTGGATCAAGCCCGGAGCACGAGCGCGCCTACGTCCCGCGCCTGGACCGGATTCTGCGCTCGCTCTACGCGGAATGATCATTCGCGCGCGAGCGCGAGTGTTGGCCGCGGCCGCTTGGTGCGCGGCCGCCGCGGCGCAAGCGCCGGCACAGATCGCGGCAGCGGCGCCCCATAGGCATTCCATTCTGCTGCATGCCGCACGTCTGATCGAGGTCGAGACCGGGCGTGTTCTGGCGCCGGCCGAAGTCCTGATCGATGGCGAGCGCATCAGCGGCATCGGTACTTCGCTGCCGCACCCTGCGAACGCAGAGCGTATCGATCTCGGAGATCGCACGTTGCTGCCGGGGTTGATCGATGCGCACGTGCACCTGTTCCTTCATCCCGGGACCGAAGATCTGCAGACAGTCGAAGAGTCGGTACCCGAGCGCACGCTGCTCGCGGCGCTCGCTGCCAAGGCCGATCTCATGGCTGGATTCACGGCCGAACGCGATATGGGCACCGAGGGCGCGGGTTCGGCGGATACCGCGGTGCGTGATGCCATCAACCGCGGCCTGATCCCGGGGCCACGCCTTCGAATCAGCGGCAATGCGATCGATATACTCGGCGGGCACGAAGACGCGATCCACTTCAACCCGGCGCAGCACATCGCTTCGAATGCGACTTACGCCAACAGCGTTGATGAAATCGTCGCCGTGATCCGGCAGCAGCACAAGGAGGGTTCGGACTTCGTGAAGATTTACGAGACCGGCCCCGACAAGTTGCGGGACGGCGTATTGCATACGCCGTATCAGTACAGTGCGGTGCAGCTCAAGGCGGCCGTCGATGAGGCGGCGCGCCAGGGTGCAGTCGTCGCGGTGCATGCGATGGGTGAACCCGGCACACTCTATGCGGCGCAGGCTGGCGTGGCCTCGATTGAGCATGCCACGCAGCTCAGCGAAGAGACCATGCATCTGATGAAGGACAAGAGCATTCCGGCGGTCCCCACGTTTACGGTGTTCGAATATTTTGCGCAGCACGCCGGCAACGTTGAGCAGGCGCAGCGCGAGGGCGCGCTGCTCGAGTACAAGATAAGAGAATTCAAGAAGCAGCTCGCTTTCGGCATTGCTTTCGCAGTGGGGTCGGACGTCGGTCCGTTTCCGCACGGAACCCAGGCACGCGAACTCGAGCTGATGGTGAAGTACGGTCTGACGCCGTTGGCCGTGCTGCAGGCCGATCTGATCAACGGTGCCAAATTGCTCGGCTGGTCGGGACAGATCGGCGAACTCAAGGCGGGTTACTACGCCGATATCATCGCCGTTGCCGGCAATCCGCTCGAAGATATTGCCAGCCTGGAACACGTGTCATTCGTCATGAAGGGTGGTGTGATTGAGCGTCCGGTCGAGGCGACTCGGAGCGGGACCGAATGAGCGAGTATCGCGGTGGTTGTCATTGCGGCGCGCTGCACTATCGCTACGTCACCGATCTCTCACCCGGAGAGTGGCCCGTTCGAGCCTGCCAATGTTCGTTCTGCCGACTGCACAGTGCTACGACCACGTCGGATCCCGCGGGATCCCTGAGCTTCAGCGCCGCGGACGCCGCCCCGCTGCAGCGTTACCGCTTCGGGGGCCGCACCGCCGACTTTCTGATCTGCTGCAAATGCGGCGCTTACCTCGGCGCAACCGTCAAGGTGGATGCGGCACGATTTGGGCTGGTCAATCTGCGCACGTTGCGACCGATTCCGCAGGATCTGCCGGCGCCGATCGCCATGCACTACGACGGCGAATCAGTCGACGCCCGCTTGTCGCGCCGTGCCGCGCGCTGGACGCCGTTGCTGGCCGGGAGCCTGTGACGCAAGCCCGCATAAGCGTCAACAGTGATTGGGTTCGGGCAGTTGTTCCAGGCGCGTCATGATCAGTCGCCGTTCCGGTTCAAGTCTGGTCAGAGCCAGTGCTGCGCCATAACGCTCGCGAGCCTGCTCGTATCGCCCCAATCGCTGCAGCAGCTGCGCATGTATTGCCGGCAGCAGATGGTATCCTGCGAGCTCACCGCGCGCGGCCACCGCTTCGACCAGTTGCAGCCCTCGCGCCGGCCCATCCACCATCGAGACCGCGACCGCATGGTTGAGCTCGATGACAGCGGTCGGTTGGATGCGCATCAGAACGGCATAAAGCGCCGCAATCTGCGGCCAGTCGGTATCGCTGTAGTGACGCGCCTGCGCATGCAGGGCTGCGATCGCCGCCTGCACCGCGTAGCCGCTGACCGGACCGGCGGTGCGCAACGCGCGTTCCACCAGCGCCCTCGGAGATCAATGTTTGGTCCCACAGAGTGCGATCCTGGTGCTCGAGCAGAATGATGTCGCCCTCGGGAGTTGCGCGCGCCGGATGTCGCGCCCGATGCAGCAGCATCAGCGCCATGAGTCCCAGCACCGCTGCGCGGGCCGGCAGCAGGGAATCGACCAGGCGCGCAAGTCGTACTGCCTCGTCGGCCATTGACGATTGCATCAGGGCAGCTCCGGACGAGCCCGCGTAGCCCTCGGTGAATACCAGGTAGATTACCGCGAGCACGCCATCGAGACGTTCATCGAGAATCCGCAATTCCGGCGTCTCGTAAGGGATGCGCGCGACGCGGATTTTGCGCTGCGTCCGCACCAACCGTTGAGCCATCGATTCGGGGCTGATCAGGAACGCACGCGCCACGGCCTCGGTCGACAGACCGCATACCGCACGCAGCGTCAGGG
>DASYNV010000380.1:0-7806 GCA_036008365.1 Steroidobacteraceae bacterium
GCGCTGGCAGTCGACGGGCTCGAGCGCGCGATCGAGCGAGCGGTGGCCTGCGTCGAGGCGGGCGCGGACATGATCTTCCCGGAGGCCATGACGGAGCTGGCCATGTACCGGCGTTTCAAGGACGCCGTGAAAGTGCCGATCCTGGCCAACATCACCGAGTTCGGGCACACGCCCCTCTACACGCGCGAGGAACTCGGTACTGTCGGCGTCGACGTCGTGCTGCACTGCTGCTCCGCCTACCGCGCCATGAATGCCGCCGCATTGGCCACCTACCAGGCGATACGACGCGACGGCACGCAGAAGAATGTGCTCGGCACCATGCAGACGCGCGAGGACCTGTATCGCTATCTCGATTACCACGCCTACGAAAACAAACTCGATCAGCTGTTCGCCGCCGATAAATCCAAGGCGGTCAAGGCTTAGGACTCACCGCAGGATCACGCCCATGAATCAAGCCGCCACCGCTCCCAAGCCGAAAAAGTCCGTTGCGCTCTCGGGTGTCGTCGCCGGCAATACCGCGCTCTGTACCGTCGGACGCAGCGGCAACGATCTGCACTATCGCGGCTACGACATCCTCGAGATCGCCACCAGCTGCGAGTTCGAGGAGATCGCCTATCTGCTGATCCACGAGAAGCTACCGAACACACGCGAGCTCGCGGCTTACCGCAAGAAGCTCGCTGCTTTGCGCGGGTTGCCGCAAGAGCTCAAGAGCGTGCTGGAGAATCTGCCGGCCTCGAGCGCACCGATGGATGTGCTGCGTACCGGCGTGTCGGCGCTCGGATGCCTGGCGCCCGAGGCGAATGATCACAGGATCGCAGGCGCGCGCGACCTGGCCGACCGGCTGCTGGCTTGCTTGAGCTCGATGCTCTGTTACTGGCATCACTTCAGCCGCGAGCAGCGCCGCATCGAGGTCGAGACCGACGATGAGTCGGTCGGCGCTCATTTCCTGCATCTGCTGCACGGAGCCAAGCCCTCGGCCGAGTGGGTGCGCGCGATGCACACCTCGCTGATTCTCTATGCCGAGCATGAGTTCAACGCCTCGACTTTCACGGCGCGCGTGATTGCGGGCACGGGCTCCGATATGTACTCCGCGATCACCGGCGCGATCGGTGCGCTGCGGGGACCCAAGCACGGCGGTGCCAACGAGGTGGCGTTCGAGATTCAGAATCGCTACCGCACTCCGGATGAGGCCGAGGCCGACATCCGCCAGCGCGTCGCCAACAAGGAAGTCATCATCGGCTTCGGCCATCCCGTCTATACGATCTCCGATCCACGCAACGTGGTCATCAAGGAGGTCGCGCGCGGACTCGCGCACGATGCGGCGGCCAGGAATCTGTTCGCGATCGCCGACCGGCTCGAAGCGGTCATGAAGGACACCAAGAACCTGTTCCCGAACCTGGACTGGTTCTCGGCGGTCTCGTATCACCTGATGGGCGTGCCGACCGCGATGTTCACGCCGCTGTTCGTGATCGCGCGTTCTACCGGCTGGGCGGCGCACATCATCGAACAGCGTCTGGACGGCAAGATCATCCGGCCGAGCGCCAATTACATTGGCCCGGATGTACAGAAGTTCGTGCCGCTGACGCGGCGCCCCTGATATTTGCCAACGCGACAACTCCATGTCAGCTGATGTGAAATCCGCCGAGCGGCCCGCGCCCGATGCGGTCCTGGTGGCGATTGCCGACTACGCCTTGAGCTTCCGCGTCAACAGCGATACCGCGTACCAGACCGCCTACTACTGCCTGCTCGATACGCTGGCCTGCGGCTTCCAGGCGTTGAAATATCCGGCCTGCGCCAAGCTGCTCGGGCCGGTGGTGCCGGGCGCTACATTGGCGGGTGGGGCGCGCGTGCCCGGCACCCCCTACGAGCTCGATCCGATCAATGCCGCCTTCAACATCGGCGCCATGATTCGCTGGCTCGATTTCAACGATACCTGGCTCGCGGCCGAGTGGGGTCATCCGTCGGACAACCTCGGCGCCATTCTGGCCGTGGCCGACTATCTGTCGCGGAATGGCGAGCCGCTCGAAGTGCGCGATCTGCTCACCGCCATGATCAAGGCCCACGAAATCCAGGGCGTGCTGGCGCTCGAGAACAGTTTCAATCGCGTCGGCCTCGATCACGTGCTGCTGGTGCGCGTGGCATCGACCGCCGTGGTGACCGCCATGCTGGGCGGCACGCGCGATCAGATCATCAACGCGGTCTCGAACGCCTGGGTCGATGGCGGCGCACTGCGTACCTATCGGCACGCGCCCAATACCGGCTCGCGCAAGAGCTGGGCCGCGGGCGATGCCACCAGCCGCGCCGTCCGGCATGCGCTCATCGCGCTCAAGGGCGAGATGGGCTACCCCTCGGCGCTCACGGCCAAGACCTGGGGTTTCCAGGACGCGCTGTTCCGCGGGCGCGAGATCCGGCTGCCGCAGGCGCTCGGCAGCTACGTGATGGAAAACGTGCTGTTCAAGATCTCCTATCCGGCCGAGTTTCATGCGCAGACCGCGGTCGAGGCGGCCATGACGCTGCATGCCGAGATCAAGGATCGGCTCGATTCGATCGAGCGCATCGTGATCGAGACCCAGGAGCCGGGCGTGCGCATCATTGACAAGACCGGGCCGCTTGCGAATCCCGCCGACCGCGATCACTGCATCCAATACATGGTGGCGATCCCGCTGCTCTTTGGCCGGCTCACCGCGCATGACTACGAGGATGAGATCGCGCGCGACCCTCGCGTGGATGCGCTGCGCGCCAAAATGCAGGTGCGCGAGAACCCGACCTTCACGCAGGAGTACTACGCCCCCGACAAGCGCTATATCGGCAACGCCGTGCAGGTGCTCTTCAAGGACGGCAGCATGAGCCGCCGCGTCGCCGTGGACTTTCCCGTCGGACACCGCAAACGACGTGCCGAGGGCATGCCGGTGCTCATGAAGAAATTCGAGACCAGCGTGAGCGCACAGTTCGACGCCTCGCGGGCGCGAGGCATCATCGAGCTCTGCGCCGACCGCGCGCGGCTCGAAAGTTTCAAGGTCGACGAATTCGTCGCGCTGCTGGTGAGCTAGCCGATCGAGCGTTGCCTGGCGGCGCCGGCCGCCGCTTACCTGATCTGCTTTTCGATCTTTCGCAACCCTGCGACGGCACAGGCTTCGTCCTGCAGGCCGATGCCGCCCGTGGCCGTGCTGCTGCGGCCGCCCGCGCCGCTGACCCCGATGGCACCGATGGTCTCGCCGTTGTGCATGATCGGCACGGCACCGCCCGCCACGAACATGTTCGGCGTCACACGCGCGAGCAGCTCCGGGTCCTTGGGAATGACCTCGCTGGCATGCGAGCTCGGCATCTCGAAGCGCAGCGCGGTCAGGGCCTTGCGCATGGCCACGAACACATGACTGCCATCGGAACCATCGGCCGTCAGCAGTGCGCGCGCCTCGCCGACCGAGTCGATCACAGCGGCGCCGATGCGGTAGCCGGCCGCCGCGCAGGTGTCGATGGCCGCGCGCGCCGCCTCGACCGCCAGCGCCAGGGAGGGGCCCGGTGCGTTGGACTCGGGCTCGGAGTTGGCAGCGTGCCGCGAGGCGCCGTTGGGCACGGCGGCCCGGGGGACCAGATTGCCGTCATCATCGAGGATTCCGAATGACGGTACATTGTCCGCGGGCAGGCTGCGCGGCGATGCGCTGCGATCGCGCACCGGAGCATCCGCTGCAGCGTGCGCGCTTCCGACCGCGCTGAGCAGCAACCATGCCCCGGTCCATGCCAGAGCCATGCGGCGATTCCTCATGAGCACTCCCCTGAGACGATTCTCTGCGACCAAGCGATACAGCTGCGATCCTACTCAGGAGAGTGCACGCGAGTAACCGGGCCAGCTGCTTTCGCAAAGCTGCTAGGCTGTGTCACAGCCATCCGGTCGCTGTAGACGCTATTTAATGCAAGCTCTTACTAAAATTATATATGTTATTGATTATATGGTGCCCAGGAGAGGACTCGAACCTCCACGGGTCGCCCCGCTAGTACCTGAAACTAGTGCGTCTACCAATTCCGCCACCTGGGCACCGGGTGGGCGGCGCAATGTACGGAAGGGGTCGGGGACTGTCAATTGAGGCGCAACCGAACCCAACGATCGCGCAAGGACGGCGCGCACTCACAGCCCTCGAAACGTGCCGCACAGCCGACAGCCCGCTCGCCTTCGAAGACGGTCGCGCGGCGATCCGTCATGGAAACCGATGGCGTCCTCAGTGCCAACCGCAACGGCTATGGCTTCGTGCGCAGCGATGCGCTGACCGAGTCGGTATTCATCCCGCCCCAGGCGATGTCCGGGCTCATGCACGGCGATCGCGTTCGCGTCGAAGTCAGCAGTGACGCTCAGGGTCGCTACGTTGGACGCGTCCTGCAGGTGCTCGAGCACGGCGTACAGGCGTTCCTCGCCACGGTCGAGGCCGCGGGACAAGGGCTCAACGTGCGCTCCGCCGACCAGCGGCTCGCGTTGCTGTGCCGAGTGCTCGACAACGCCGCCAACGCTCGATCGGGCGATTGGGTGATCGCGCGCGTGATCAAATACCCGCAGGCGCATCAGGCCGGAGAAGCGCGCATCGAGCAGCGGCTCGACCCGGATCGCCCGGTACAGCTCGCAACCGAAGCCGCGATCGCACGCTTCGGCCTGCCGGTGGAGTTCTCGGCGCAGGCGCTACGTGAGGCGGCGCAGTGGGGCAAGAGTGTCGATCCGGCCGAGGCTGCGCACCGAGTCGACCTGCGCTCGCTGCCGCTGGTCACGATCGATGGCGAAGACGCGCGCGACTTCGACGATGCGGTCTACGCGGAACCTCTGGGTGATGGCGGCTTCCGGCTGCTGGTCGCGATTGCGGATGTCAGTCACTACGTGCGACCCGGCACTGCGCTCGATACGGAAGCGCGCGCGCGCGGCACCTCGGTCTACTTTCCAACGCGCGTGGTGCCGATGCTGCCCACGGCGCTGTCGAATCACCTCTGCTCGCTCGAGCCGCAGGTCGATCGGCTCTGCATGGTGGCCGACATGCACCTCAGCAAGCGCGGCGCCCTGCACGAGAGCCGGTTCTATCCGGCCGTGATGCGCTCGGCCGCGCGCCTGACCTATACGGAGGCGCATGCGGCGCTGTTCCTCGGTACGCCGGCCGCGCGCATGCGGCTCGGCGATCTGATCGAGCGACTGGCGCCGCTGGTCGAGGTCTACCGCCTGCTCGCCGCCGCCCGCCGCCGCCGCGGCGCACTCGACTTCGATGCCCCGGAAGCGGAGTTCGTGTTCGACGGCGAGCGGGTCCGCGCGATCGAATTTACTTCGCGCAACGACGCCCACCGGCTGATCGAGGAGTGCATGATCCTGGCCAATGTTGCCGTGGCCATGGAGCTGCGCACCCAGCACGTGCCGGCGCTGTTTCGGGTGCATGCGCCGCCCGACGAGCGCAAGCTCGAGCAGCTGCGCGCGACGCTGCGAATCCTCGGCATCGAGCTGCAGCTGCCGGACCCGGTCAAGCCGAAGGACCTGGCGGCCATTTCGGCGCGCGTGCGCGATCCTGAGAGCCGGCCATTCATCGAGTCGCAGGTGGTACGCTCGATGGCGCAGGCGCTCTATCAGCCCGACAACATCGGCCACTTCGGCCTCGCGCTCGAGGACTACGCCCACTTCACCTCGCCAATCCGCCGCTACCCGGATCTCATGATTCATCGCGCCCTGCGAGCGCGGCTGGGACTGTTGCCGCCCGCATCGCTGCCGTCGGGCGCGGAGCTGCTCGCCGACGGGGCGGATCTGTCGCGCCTCGAGCGGCGTTCGGATGAGGCCGATCGCTTCGTTGCAACCTTCCTGAAATGCGTCTATCTGCGCGACCGTGTCGGTCAGACCTTCGACGGCCTGATCACCACGGTGACGGAGTTTGGATGCTTCGTGCAACTGCTGGCGCTCGGGGTCGACGGTCTGCTGTCGCTCGCCTCGCTGCGCGACGATGACTACGTCATGGCGCGCGACGGCGGCCAGTGGATCGGCCAGCGCAGTAAACGACGGCTGGCGCCCGGCAGTCGCCTGCGGGTCGTGGTCGCGGCAGTGAAACCGGTCGAGGGGCTGATCGATCTTGGGCTCGCGGCAGACTGAAATCGTCTATGGTCTGCACGCGGTCAGCGCGCTGCTGACGCGCCACCCCGGGCGCGTGCAGCGCGTCTACCTGCAGCAGGGACGCGCGGACTCAAGGGCCGCGCAGCTCGAAAAGTTGGTGCGCGCGGCCGGCAAGACCATCGAGCGCATCGATGCGGGCCGGTTGCGGGCACGGCTCGGCAACGTCGTGCATCAGGGCGTCGTGGCCGAGGTCCTGCCGCTCGAACCCTGGCGCGAAGAGGAGCTGCTGGCCGCGATCCGGACCGGGGACAACCCGCTGCTGCTGGCGCTCGATGGCGTCCAGGATCCGCACAATCTGGGGGCCTGCCTGCGCACGGCCGATGCCTGCGGCGTGCTGGCGCTGATCGTGCCGCGCGATCGGGCCGCGCCGCTCAACGCCACGGCGCGCAAGAGCGCCTCGGGTGCGGCCGAGACCACGCCCGTCGTCACGGTCACGAACCTGGCCCGCACGCTCGGGCTGCTCAAGGACGCCGGTCTCTGGATCGTCGGCGCCGATGCCGAGGCCCCGCAGACGGGAGCCGAGGTCGATCTGACCGGTCCCCGGGTGCTGGTCATGGGGGCCGAGGGGCGGGGGCTACGCAACCTGACGCGGCGCCACTGCGACTGGCTCGCGCGGCTGCCCAGTCGCGGGGCGGTCGAAAGCCTCAATGTATCCGTGGCGGCCGGCATGCTGCTCTACGAGGCACTGAGACAGCGCGATGCGGCGGCTGCGACCGGCAAGCCAGGTGCGAGCTAAGTGGTGGCGCCGGCGAGATTTTCCGGCCGGAGTTGCTGCAGGCTTTGGCCAGAAACTCACATTGCTTCGGCGGGCCGGTTTTTGTATTCTTGCCGCCCTTTTCGACCAAGACCCGGCGGACTCAGGTTCGCCGGTTCTCCTTGCCGCACCGCCCTTTAGCTTCACGCCTGGCGGGCGGCATTACCCATAAGGAGGATCAGTGAGGCATTACGAGATCGTATTTCTGGTGCATCCCGACCAGAGCGAGCAGGTTCCGGCCATGCTCGAGCGCTATCGGGGCATGATCGCGGCGGGCAACGGCACCGTGCATCGGGTCGAGGACTGGGGCCGCCGCCAGCTCGCGTACCCGATCGCCAAAGTCCACAAGGCTCACTACGTGCTGCTCAACATCGAGGTCGATCAGAAGACCCTCACGGAGCTCACTGGTGCGTTTCGGTTCAGCGACGCCGTATTGCGCCACCTGGTCACGGGTGTCGAGTTGGCCATCACCGAGCCCTCGCCGATGGCGCGGGCCGAGGAAGAAGGTGAAGCCGGACGTCGCGAGCGCGACGAGGATGTCGATGACGAACCCATGCAGATAGGTGTCTGATGCGTCCCCCAAGCAATTCGCGTTTCACGCGCCGCAAGAAATTCTGCCGCTTCACCGCCGACGGTGTGGCGATGATCGACTACAAGGATCTGGCGACGCTGAAGAACTACGTGACCGAGACCGGCAAGATCGTGCCGAGCCGCATCACTGGTACCAAGAGCTTCTACCAGCGCCAGCTGGCCACGGCGATCAAGCGTGCCCGGTTCCTGGCATTGCTGCCGTATACCGATCAGCACTAGGTCGAGCCATGGAAATCATACTGCTGCAGAAGGTGGCCAACCTCGGCAACATCGGCGATCGCGTCAGCGTGAAGTCCGGATATGGTCGCAACTACCTGCTGCCGAAGGGCAAGGCAACACT
>DASYNV010000381.1:0-3362 GCA_036008365.1 Steroidobacteraceae bacterium
GCACCACCTGCTGCAGCGCCTGCGGCGTCCAGTTCTCGCGGTAGTCCATTTCGATGCGCTGGCTCTCCTCCATCTCGCGCAGCACGGCGCGTACCTCGGACAGGATCGGCAGCGACAACCGGCCGGATTGGGCATTACCCGTGAAGCGCCGACCACTGATGTCGCGCAGCAGCACATTGGCCCAGCGCCGCAGCAGCAGCCAACCCGCCAGCGCCAGGAACAGCGCCAGGATCAGCACCGAGATGCCGGCGAAGGCGATCAGGTAGTCGCGTGCGGTGCCCTGCCGGCGATCGACAAAGCTCAGGTCGTGAACGATCGCGACCCGGTAGGGCGCAAGTCCCGGCGGGTTTTCTTCAAAGACCGAGACCTGCGCCGAACCGGATGGGGTCTGGAGCACGCTGCTGTGGCCGTCGGGGATCTGTTGCGCCTCCGGGCAGTCCACCGCCGCGGGCATGCGCTCGGTCTTGATCAGCGCAGTGCCGTCCGGACGGCAGATGATGAGCCCGAGCAGGCGCTGGTCGGCCGCGATTCGCACCACGTAGCGTCGCAGGCCCGTCTGGTCGTTCTTCGCCATGAAGACCGGCAGCACCTCCTGCATCGAGCTCATCAGCAGCTGCGCGCGCAGCTCGACGTCGGAGCGAAACCACTCGGTCAGCAGCCGATCGATGTACGGTAGGCCGAAATAGGCCACGGTGCCCGCGGCGAGCAGCAGGGGCAGCACAGAACGGATGATGATGGAACGAAACATGTGGCGTCCGGGTATGCCCCGACGCTAGTCGCTCGCTCCTATCAGCGTCAATCGGCGATTGACACAAACAGCACTGAAATATTTCCAATACCGACTAATCTCCGCACCCGCAACCTCACCGCCGCCGGCCTACCGCGAGCCCGAGGCGGCCGCCCCGGAGGGCGAGAATGGCCCCCCACCGGCGATCGTGGAGCGCGGACTGACCTCGGCAGCCGCCCCGAGCGCGGACCGGACGTCCGCCGTCAGCGCCAGTGAGTGGCGGCGTGCCACCTGGTCGTAGACATGCACGTTGATCATGAGCTCGTTGGGCTGAGTGCGCGCCAGAAATGCTTCGAGCCCCGCCTGCACGCCGGCCTTCGATCCCACGAACGAATAGCGCATCGCCTCGCCAATCATGAGCTTCTCTTCGGGCGACCAGAACCGCTCGATGTCATCGATCGGTGGCGGCAACTGGCCGGGACGGCCGCGACGCAGCTGCGTAAAGGCCTGCTGATGCGAGCTGAACAGGTGCTGCGCCGCGCGCTCGGTCTCGGCCACGATGACGTTCACGCAGATCATGGCGTATGGTTCCGCGAGCTGCGCCGAAGGTGTGAAGCGTCCGCGGTACTCCGACAACGCCTGCAGCAGCAGCTCGGGCGCGAAGTGCGCCGCGAACGCGAACGGCAGCCCGAGCATCCCCGCCAGCTGCGCGCTGTACAGGCTCGAGCCGAGCAGCCAGATCGGTACCTTGAGGCCGGCTCCCGGCACGGCCCGCGTGCGCTGATCGGGCGCACCTTCAAAGTAGGCCTGCAGCTCGAGCACGTCGTGCGGAAATTGTTCGGGACTGCCGGCCAGATCGCGCCGTAGCGCGCGCGCCGTGAGCGGATCGGTGCCCGGCGCGCGCCCGAGGCCGAGATCGATGCGCTCGCCGTAGAGCGACACCAGCGTACCGAACTGTTCGGCAATGACCAGCGGCGCGTGGTTGGGCAGCATCACGCCGCCCGAACCGACGCGAATCGAGTGGGTGCCGCCGGCGACGTGCGCGATCACGACCGCCGTGGCCGCGCTCGCGATGCCCGGCATGTTGTGGTGCTCCGCCAGCCAGAAGCGTCTGTAGCCAAGCGCTTCCGCGGCGCGCGCGAGCTCGAGCGAGTTGCGCAGCGCATCGGCGGCGCTCGCGCCCTCGACGATCGGCGACAGGTCCAGGACTGAGAACGGTATGGCTGGCATGCGCGGCGACTCCTGGCTCAATGCTCGTTTATGGTGGTCTCGGCCCGAAGTCTCAAGTCGCGCGAGGATGCCCCCACGTACACGCTGCGTTGACCGGACGCCCTCAGCCAGCGGTGCCGCGCGACCGACCAGTACTGCAGCGCGCGCGGCGCCACGTGCAGCACGACGCGTCGCGACTCGCCGGCGCTCAGATGCACGCGATCAAAAGCCGCCAGCGCGTGCAATGCGAATTGCGCGCGGGCGGGCGCACGGGCCGGCGGTCCCAAATACAGTTGCGGCACTTCGTCGCCATCGCTATCGCCGACATTGCTGAGTTCGAAGCTCGCGTCGAGGCCGCCCGCGGCGGCGCGACTCAGCGTCAGCGCGTCGTAGTCGAAGCGCGTATAGGACAGGCCGAACCCGAACGGAAACAGCGGCTCGAGCCGTTGCCGATCGTACCAGCGGTAGCCGATGAAGATGCCCTCCGAGTACGTGGTCGCGCCATCGATCCCGGGCGATGAACGTTCGGGATGGACCGGATCATTGGCGGGGCCATCCTCGAGGCGACGCGGCCAGGTGAACGGCAGCCGGCCGCCGGGGCTCACGCGGCCCAGCAGAAGATCCGCGCTGGCGCGTCCGCCTTCATCGCCCGGGTACCACATCAGGAGTACGGCGCGCACGCGGTCAAGCCAGGGCATCGCAATCGGCTCGGCGACATTGAGCACCACGACGGTGTCGGGATTCACGGCCGCAACGTCGCTGATGAGCTGGTCCTGATCGCCCGGCAGCCGCAACACCGGCTGGCCGCGGCTCCAGGCAAACACGATCGCCGTGCGCGCCGAAGCTGCCGCCCGAACCGCCTGCTGGTAGTCGGCGGCGCGTTGCGCCGGTGTCACCCAGGCCAGCCGAACCTGCACCGGATCTCCCTGCGACTCGCCGAACGCCTTGACCAGCAGCGGATGCGGGCCGGCGGTGAGTTCGAGCTCGCGCCGTACGTTGTCGAGTCCGTCGCGGGTCGGCAGCACATTGTCCTGTCCGGGCTGCAGGACGTCCCCGTGCAGGCTCAACGCACCGGTGGATGCGATATTGCGGTCATCGATTGCGAGCGAGCCCTGTGCGCCGAGAATCTGCAGATACAACCGGTAGCGTCCCGTGGTTGGGACGCTCAGCACGCCGCTCCATTGGACGCTCGTGCCCGCGGGCAGCGCATTGCCGCGCAGCCGGGTGAAATCGAGCGTGGCGTCGATGCCGATCGGCCGGCCTTGCGCGTCCTGGCGTGCGAGCCCGCCGCCGGGAGCGGCCGCGAGCTGCCGCGCCGGAATCGGCGTGCCGGTCATGTCATCGGCAGCCGCGTCGATCACGCGAGCGCCGGCCGCTTCGCGCAGCGCCGCACTCGGCCCCAACTGGCGCTCGATTCGGCCGAGTC
>DASYNV010000382.1:0-4803 GCA_036008365.1 Steroidobacteraceae bacterium
CTCTCGATGATGGTCGTGCAGGCCAGCAGGTTGAAGCGGCGATGATAGAAATCGACCATGAGTTGCTCGAGCTCGCGCTCACGCATCTGCCCGTGTCCGATGCGCACATCCGCTTCGGGCACCAGCCGCGCGATATCTGCCGCGGCCTTCTCGATGCTCTGGATCTCATTGTGCACGTAGTACACCTGGCCGCCGCGTCGCAGCTCGCGCAGCACCGCCTCGCGCAGCGTCGGCGCATGCCACTCGATCACGAAGGTCTTGATCGCCACGCGCGCCGCCGGCGGCGTCGTGATCAACGACAGATCGCGCAGCCCACCGAGCGCCATGTTGAGCGTGCGCGGAATCGGCGTCGCCGTGAGAGTCAGCACGTGCACTTCGGCGCGCAGCGCCTTCAGGCGCTCCTTGTCGCGTACGCCGAAGCGGTGCTCCTCGTCCACCACGATCAACCCGAGGCTCTTGAAGCGTGCATTGGCGTGCAGCAGCCGATGGGTCGCAATCACGATATCGACCGTGCCGCGCTCGAGGCCCTGCAGCACCACAGCGGTCTCGGCGCTCGAGCGGAACCGCGACAGCGCTTCGATGCGCACCGGCCAATCGGCGAAGCGATCGCGAAAGCTCTGTAGATGCTGTTGCGCCAGCAGCGTGGTCGGAACCAGCACCGCGACCTGGCGCCCGGCCTGCACCGCGACGAAGGCCGCGCGCATCGCGACTTCGGTCTTGCCGAATCCGACATCGCCGCAGACCACGCGATCCATGGGCCGCACCGACTGCATGTCTTTCAGAACCTGCCGGATCGCTTCAGACTGATCCGCGGTCTCCTCAAACGGGAAGCCGTTGGCGAAGGTCTGGTACTCGAGCTCGCGCGCCACCAGCGGCGTGGCCTGATGGGCGGCGCGACGCGCATGCAGATCGAGCAGCTCGGCGGCCACGTCGCGCACGGCCTCGGCCGCGCGGCGGCGTGCGCGCGCCCACTGATCGGTGCCGAGCTTGTGCAGCGGCGCCGCTTCCGGCGCCCCGCCGGTAAAGCGGCTGACCAGGTGCAGGGCGTGCACGGGCACGTAGACGCGATCCCCGTCGCGATACTCGAGCACCAGGAATTCGTTGCTCTGGCCGGCGATGTCCATGGGCTGCAGGCCGACGTAGCGCCCGACACCATAGGTGTCGTGCACCACCGGCGCGCCCGGTTCGAGGCTCTGCAGGTCGCGCAGGATCACCGCCGGATCGGAAGCGGCGCTGCGCCGGCGGCGGCGCTCCTGGCGCGCGCGCGCACCGAACAGCTGCGATTCGCTCAGTAGCAGCAGCGGCGGCTGCGCCAGCGCCATGCCGGCGATGTCCTCGGCGACGTGAATCGCGAGCTGCGCGTCGCCATCGACGAACTGCTGCCACGATTGCAACGCGCGAGGGCGGCGACCGTGCGCACCGAGCATTTCGGCGATCACCTCGCGCCGGCCCGGGGAATCGGCCGCGATCAGTACGCGGCCCGGGTAGCTGGCAAGAAAACTCGTCAACGGCGCGAGCGGCTGCGCCGCGCGCACGTCGAGTCGGAAATCCGGCGGCGCGGTGGTGGCGAAATCGTGTGCATCGCCGCTCGCTTCCTGCTCGCTGCCCGCAAACCGCTCGATGCTGACGCTGGGCCGCGATTCGAGTGCGGCGCGCATCACCTTCGGCTCAATGAAGCCCTCCGCCGGCGGCAGCAGCGGCCGCTCGATGTCGTGGCGCCGATCCTCGTAGCGGCTGCCGATGCCCTCCCAGCCGCGATCGAGCGCCGCATCGAGGCCGGCATCGCGCGCGATCACGGCATCGTGGGGCACGTAGTCGGTGATCTGTGCCGTGGCCTCGAAGAAAAGCGGCAGATAAAATTCGATGCCGGGTGGTGCGATCCCCTCGCTGACGCCGCGGTAGACGCTCATGCGCGTGATATCGCCTTCGAAGCGCGCGCGATAGCGGCGACGAAACGACCTGACCGACTCGGCTTCGAGCGGCAGCTCGCGCGCGGGCAGCAGCCGCAGCTGCTCGACGCTCTCGAGCGAGCGTTGCGATTCCGGATCGAAACGCCGGATGGTATCGATGCGCTCATCGAGCAGATCGACACGCACCGGTTCTGCCGATCCCATCGGAAAGATATCGAACAGTGAGCCGCGCAACGCGAATTCACCGGGACCGCGCACCTGGCCGACGCTGGCGTAGCCGGACTGCGCCAGACGCTGGCGCAGCGGTTCGAGCGCCAGCGACTCGCCGCGCCGCAGTTCGAAGCTGCGCGCCTGCACATACGCCACCGGCGGCAGGCGTGTCAGCAGGCTTTCGGCCGCAAGCAGCAAGATTCCACGGCGCAGCTCCGGCAGGCGCGCTAGAGTTCGCAGGCGCTCCGACACGATGTCCGGGTGTGGCGAGAAGATGTCGTACGGCAGCACTTCCCAATCGGGCAGCATCAGGATTTCAAGATTGCCGGCACAAAAGAAGTGCAATTCGGCGCCGAGCTGCTCGAGTTCGCGCGTGTCGGCGGCGATGAACACCCAGGGCCGGCGGTCGGCCGCTGCCGCCTCGGCCAGGGCCAGCGCCCGCGCGCTGCCGTGCAGGCCACGCCAGCGCCAGTGGCGAACGGCGGCATCGGGCAGCGGTGGGTGCAGCAGGGTGGACATCGGAATCGGAACGCGTGCTGGCGCTGCGTCGGGCGCAGCGAAGCGCGCGAGCTTAAACTGCCGTGGCATGAATTCAAGCTCAAGCGCACGCGAACGGGGCTGAATGGTCGCAGACGACGACAAGGGCGGATTGCTGCGTGAGTTGCGGATCGACCGCACCTTGCGCGATGAACCCGTCGGCGGCCGCAACCGGCTGCGCATCGTGCTGCTGGCGCTGATCCTGTGCCTGCTTGCCGCGGCAGTGGCCGCGTACGTACTGCTGCGCGGCCAGCGCGCCAGCGTCGATACCGTCACCGCGATCGCGCCGGCGGCGGACCGGGGCGCCGCATCCGTGCTGCAGGCCACCGGCTATGTGACCGCGCGCCGCGAGGCCACGGTCTCGGCTCAGATCACCGGCACGCTCACCCAGGTTCTGATCGAGGAAGGTGAGCAGGTCCAGTCGGGGCAGGTACTGGCGCGACTCGATGACACCGCGCAGAGGGCCGCACTGGCGCAGGCGCAGGCACAGCTCAAAGCGGCAACCGCGCTGCGCGCCCAGTACCAGGCTCAGCTCGCGCAGGCGCGCCGCGACCTCAAGCGCAACCAGGAGCTGGTCGATGCGGATGCGGTATCACGGCAGACCGCCGAGCAGGCGCAGACGCAGGTCGATACGCTGGTGGCGCAGGTGACGGCGCAGGAAAAGCAACAGGAACTGGCGCAGGCCGGGATCGACGGCGCGGCCGTTCAGCTCGGCTATACCGTCATCCGTGCGCCATTTTCGGGGATCATCGTGGCCAAGGCAGCGCAGGCCGGGGAGATCATCTCGCCGATCTCCGCCGGCGGCGGCTTCACGCGCACGGGCGTGGGCACGATCGTCGATATGGATTCACTCGAGATCGAGGTCGATGTCAACGAGGCCTACATCAATCGCGTGCAACCGCGACAGGGCGCGCAGGCGGTGCTCGATGCCTACCCGGACTGGACCATACCGGCACACGTGATTGCCATCATTCCCACGGCGGATCGCAGCAAGGCCACCGTCAAGGTGCGTATCGGCATCGATCAAAAGGACCCCCGGATCCTGCCGGACATGGGCGTTCGGGTGTCGTTTCTCGATGCCGGCGGCGACGGCCATGGCGCGGCGGCGGCGCCCGGCGCGAAGCCGGCCGGCGTGCTGGTGCCGGCGTCCGCAATCGTCGAGCGCGGCGGGCAAAGTGTAGTATTTGTCATTGCTGGCGGCCGCGCGCACGCGCAGGGCGTCAAGCCCGGTGCGTCCTTCGGCGACCTGCGGCTGGTCGATGGGCTCGCAACCGCTGCCGAGGTCGTGCGCGTCCCGCCGCCGAATCTACGCGACGGCTCAGCGGTCGCAGTCCGCAAGCAGTGAGGCCGACATGAGCGCTCTGGTCGAGATCAGGCAGGTCAGCAAGGTGTACGAGCGTGGCAAGCAGAAAGTCGAGGTGCTGCATCATCTCGATTTCGACATCCAGGCCCGCGACTTCGTCGCGCTCATGGGCCCGTCGGGCTCGGGCAAGACCACGCTGCTGAACCTGATCGGCGGTCTGGATTCGCCCACCGATGGCAGCGTCGTCGTGAGCGGGCAGCGCATCGATCAGCTATCGGAGAGCGCGCTGGCGCGCTGGCGCGCAGCGCACGTCGGCTTCGTGTTTCAGTTCTACAACCTGCTGCCGGTGCTGACGGCACGCCGCAATGTCGAGTTGCCGCTGTTGCTGACGCAGCTGTCGGCGGCGCAACGTCGGCGGCATGCCGAGATCGCGCTCGAGCTGGTTGGATTGAGCGATCGCTCGGCGCACAAACCGAGCGAGCTCTCGGGCGGTCAGCAGCAGCGCGTCGCGATCGCGCGCGCCATCGTCTCCGACCCGAAGCTGCTGGTGTGCGATGAGCCCACCGGTGATCTGGACCGTCAATCGGCGGCCGAGGTGCTGCGCCTGCTGCAGCAGCTCAACCGCGAACATGGCAAGACGATCATCATGGTGACGCACGATCCCAAGGCGGCCGAATTCGCCATCCACACGCTGCGTCTCGACAAGGGCACGCTGGTGGAGCACACCGAGCCGTTGCAGGCGTGAAATACCTGCCCCTGATCCTGAGCGCGCTGTTCCGGCGCAAGACCCGCACGATCTTCACCCTGCTTTCGGTGCTGGCGGCGTTCCTGCTGTTCGGACTG
>DASYNV010000383.1:0-13166 GCA_036008365.1 Steroidobacteraceae bacterium
TGCGCCAGCTCGCGCAGCAGCGGCTGCAACCTGGCCACGGCCTTGCCGACTTCGCGGTATTCGCGCCGATGCGCCAGCAGCCAGTGGGTCAGATGGCGTAGATAGCCGCTGCTCTCGAGCAGCGCGCGGTACTGATCGACCGCTTTGATGCGCCCGTCGAGTGCCTCGAGCTCGCTCCACAAACGGCGCAGATCCGCGCTGTCGCGTGCGATGGTGTAGGCGCGGGCAACGTCGGCCGCGTCGGCATCTCCGTCCTGCGCGCATTGCATCAGCAGCGCCGGCCCGATGCGGTTGACGATGCTGTTGGTGGTCGCAGTGATGATGATCTGCCGGCGCAGCCGATGGCGCTTGATGCGATTGGCGAATCGGCGTCGGAACGCCTGTGGGAAATAGCGCTCGAGCTCGCGCGCGAGATACGGGTCGTCGGCGCTGCCGCTGTCCGAGAGCGCGTGATTGAGTGCGATCTTGCCGTACGAGAGCAGCAGCGCGAGCTCGGGACGCGTGAGTCCGCGCCCCTCGCGGCGGCGCTGCTCGATCTCCTCGTCGTCGGGCAGAAACTCCACCGCTCGATTGAGCTCGCCGTAGCGTTCGAGCCAGCGCAGCAGCTGCTGATGCTCGCTCAGGTCCTCGAGCGCGCGCTGCTCCATGAGGCTGATCGCCTGGCTCTGCAGGTAATTGTTTCGCAGCACCAGCTCCGCCACCTCATCGGTGGCCGCGGCCAGCAGCCGGTTGCGCCGAGTGCGCGCGATCGGCATGGCGGCATCGGGCGCATCGAGCAGGATCTTGAGATTGACTTCGACGTCGGAGGTATTGACACCGGCCGAATTGTCGATGAAATCGGCATTGACGCGTCCGCCGCAGGCCGCGTATTCGACCCGGCCGCGCTGCGAGAAGCCGAGATTGCCGCCTTCCCCGACCACGCGCGCCTGGACCTGCAGGCCATCGACCCGTACCGCATCGTTGGAGCGGTCGCCGATCTCGCCGTGTCGCTCGCTCGCGGCCTTGACATAGGTGCCGACGCCGCCGTTCCAGAGCAGATCGACGCGCATGCAGAGGATCGCGCGCACGATTTCGACCGGGGTGGCGCGCGGCTGCGGCAGATCGAGCAGTGCCCGCGCTTCGGCGGACAGGGCAATCGCCTTGGCGGAGCGCTCGAACACGCCACCGCCGCGCGAGATCAGGCGCCGGTTGTAATCGTTCCAGCCCGACCGGGGCAGCCGGAACAGCCGCTGCCGCTCGCGCCAGGTGGCGGCGGCGTCGGGGTCCGGGTCGAGAAAAATGTGCTGGTGATTAAATGCCGCCACCAGCCGGATCTGCCGCGAGCGCAGCAGCCCGTTGCCGAACACGTCGCCGGACATGTCGCCGATGCCCGCGACCGTGAAGGCTTCGCGCTGGATATTCCTGCCGAGCTCACGGAAGTGCCGCTTGACGCACTCCCAGGCGCCGCGCGCGGTAATGCCCATCTTCTTGTGGTCGTAGCCGGCCGAGCCACCCGAGGCGAACGCGTCGCCGAGCCAGAAACCGTACTCGGCCGAGATCAGGTTGGCCGTGTCCGAAAAAGAGGCGGTGCCCTTGTCCGCGGCCACCACCAGGTACGGATCGTCGCCGTCGAGGCGGTGCAGGTCGCGTGGCGGGGTGACGCGCCCACGGACGATGTTGTCCGTCAGGTCGAGCAGGCCGCGCATGAAGCCGCGATAGCACTCGATCACCTCGCGCTGCTGCTGCTCGCGCGGGGCACGGGCCGGTAGCCGGCGCGCGACGAAACCGCCCTTGGCGCCGACCGGCACGATGACCGTGTTCTTGACGTGCTGTGCCTTCATCAGGCCGAGAATCTCGGTGCGGAAGTCTTCCGGCCGCTCCGACCAGCGGATGCCGCCGCGCGCGATCGCGCCCATGCGCAGATGCACGCCCTCAAATTGCGGACTGTGGACGAAGATCTCGTACGCCGGCCGCGGCTGCGGCAACCCCGGGATCTGGCTCGGATCGAGCTTCAGCGACAGCCACGGTCGCGGCAAGCCGGCATCATCCCGCCTGAAATAATTGGTTCGCAGCGTGGCGCGGATCACGGCCAGAAAGGCGCGCAGGATGCGGTCCTCGTCCGGACTGACCACGGCCTCGATCGCACGGCGCACGCGTTTCTCGAGCAGCGCCACTCGCAGCTTCGTGCCACGCGAGGCGTGCGGCGCCAGGCGGTGCTCGAACAGCAGGCACAGCGTGCGCGCGGTGCGCGCGTGCGAGGCGAGCACGCGCTCCATGTAGCTCTGACTGAACGGGATGCCGGTCTGCAGCAAATAACGGCAGCAGGCCCGCAGCACCGTGACCTGACGCATGCCGAGCTCGGAGGCGATCAGCAGGCGGTTGAAACCGTCGTCGTCGAGCTCGCCGGCACGCACCGCGCGGAAGGCTGCGATCAGACTGGCGGCGACGCGCGCCACCACGAAGTGCTGCAGGGCGTAGTGCTCGAGCTCGAAGTCCTGGATCCAGATCACGCTGCCGCCGGCGAAGCTCAGGCGATAGGGACGCTCGGCGATCACGCGCAGTCCGAGATGCTCGAAGGTCGGCAGCACATCCGAGACCGACAGCGCTTCGCCGCGCCGGATGATGTTCAGATGCACGCGATGTGGCGGTTGCAGCGGTGGCTGGTAGAGCCGCAGCTGCATCATCTCCGGCGCCTGGTCGATGCCTTCGAGATCGACGATGTCGTCGACTGTCTGGACCGCGTCGACGTCCTGTCGATAGGAAGCAGGGAAGCCCGGCAGATAGCGCCGCTCGAGAGCGCGCGCGCGGGCCTCATCGAAGCGCGCACTGAGTGCCGCCCGCAGCCGATCGCGCCACGACACCAGCGCTTCGGCGATCAGCTGTTCAAGCTGTTCGACCCGCAGCCGCGGCTGGCTCGCCGGATCGACCCGCACCAGGATGTGCAGTTGCGCCAGCGGCTCATCGCCGATGCTGAGACTTGCGTCCAGCTCCGTGCCCTGCAGCGCCGTGCGCAGCAGCTGCTCGATGCGCGCCTGCGCGTCGGCGTCGCAACGTTCGCGCGGCAGATACACCAGGCACGACCAGAAGCGTCGATATTCATCGCGCCGCAGGGTCAGTCGCACGCGGGCGCGCTCCTGCAGCACCAGTACCGCGCGTGCCGTGCTGATCAGGTCCGGCACGCTCGCCTGGAATAATTCATCGCGCGGCAGCCTCTGCAGGATCTGCTGCAGTCGCTTGCCATCGTGGCTGTTGGGCGCGAACGGAAAATGCTCGATGACGCGCTTGAGCTTGTGACGCAGCCACGGTATCTGGCGCGGATCCGCGCCATAGGCGGCGCTGTTCCACAGCCCGAGAATGCGGGTCTCGCCGACCGGACGGCCGCGCGCGTCGAAGCGCTTCACGCCGATGTAATCGAGATAGGCGGCGCGGTGCACGGTCGAGCGGATGTTCGCCTTGGTGATCACGAGCAGGTCGTTCGAGCGCAGCGCCTGCTCGATGTTGGCGACCGGCACGCCGCCGTCGCGCGCATGCCGGCGGCGGTGGCGCAGCAGTCCCAGGGCGGTGCCCGGGACCGGCAGCAGCTCGAGTTTGCGGCCGCGCCGGTGCAGCCGGTTCTCGCGATAACCCAGGAAGGTGAAGTGATGCGCCTCCATGTATTGCAGCAGCGCGCGGCTCTCGGCGATCACATCGGCGTTCAGCGGCGGCGGGTTGCGGCTGATGTCGGCGCACAGCCGCAGCACCTCGTTGCGCATGCGCATCCAGTCCGTGCAGGCGCGCCGCACGTCGGCCAGCGCGGCCAGCAGCTTGCGCTGCAGCTGCCGGCATTCGGTGGCGTCTCCGACCCGGTCGATGTGCAGGTACTGCCACGACTCGTGCTGTCCTTCATCGCTGTGCAGATCCTGATCGAGCGCCTGGATCAGGCCGCGCGCGTCGCGCTGCACGCGCAGGATCGGATGGATGATGATCTGTGCCGAAAAGCCGGCCTGCGTCAGAGTCATGCTCATCGTGTCGACCAGGAACGGCATGTCATCGGTGATCAGCTGCACCACCGAGTAGGCGGCGTTAGGAGTTGCGGGCGCGCACTGCACCCGCAGCAGCGTCTGGTGGCGTCGGCGGCGCCGGCCGAATTCGAGCTGCGCACTGCAATCGGCCCGCAATGCGGCCTGATCGAGCCGATTCCATTCCTCGGTCGGCACCGAGCCCTTCCAGGCGCGCAGCAAGGCGGTCGTCATCAGCGACCGACGGTTCATTCGGCGAGCTCCAGGTCGCCGATCAAGGCGCCGAGGAAGCGCACCGCTTCGCCGCCGGTGACCACGCGATGATCAAAACTCAGCGACAGCGGCATGCGCCGGTGAATCTGGACACGATCGTCCACCGCCAGCACGTCCTGGCGCACACGACCGGTCCCGAGAATCGCGACCGCCGGCGGCACAACCACCGGCGTGGCGTAGCGTCCAGCCAGGGTGCCGAAGTTCGACAACATGAAGGTGAAATTGCGCAGCTCCTCGTTCTTGAGGCTGCGGTCACGGGCGGCGCGCTTGAGCCGGTCGAGCTCGGCACGCAGCTCGGTTGCGCCAAGCGCCTCGACGCGCCGGAGCACCGGTACGATCAACCCGTCCGGCGTGTCGACCGCCAGACCGACATCGACGTGCGGAAACAGCAGGCGGCGCTGCTTGGCCTCGTCATACCAGGCGTTGAGTCCGCGCTCGGCGCTGACCGCCACCGCGATCGCGCGCAGCACGCGCGCCGAGTAGTCGGCACCTCTGCCCCAGCGCTGCAGATCGGCATCGTCGAACACGGTGCAGGCGGCAACGCTGTCGCGTGCGGCGCTCATGCTCTGGGCCATGGCGCGTCGCAGGCTGCGCAGCTCCTGCACCTCTGCGCCCGAATCGGGCGGCGGCTGCAACCCCGCCGAGCCTCTGGCGCCGGAGGATCCGGCGTGCGCCAGCACATCCTCGATCGTGATCAGGCCGCCGCTGCCCGAGCCGGCGAGGCCGCTCAAGTCCACACCCAGGCTGCGCGCCAGCGCCCGCGCGGCCGGGACGGCGCGCGCGCGCGGCGTGGTGACGGCGTTCGCCGCCGCGAGTGCCGCGCTGCCCGGATAGTCATCCGCGACGGCCGGCATGTGACCGACGACCGTGCCGGAATCGGCGGGCTCGGCTGCCACCAGCGCCGCGGCCGAGTCGGCGGCCGGTGGCGCTGGGCTCTCGCTGGTTGCACCGTCCACGGCGAACTCGACCAGCGGCGCGCCGATCTCGATGCGATCGCCCGGCCGCGCGTGCAGCGCCGTGATCGTGCCCGAGACCGGTGAGGGTACCTCGACCACGGCTTTGGCCGTTTCCACCGCGAGCATCGGCGCATCGACTTCGATGCGATCGCCCACCTGCACGTGCCAGCGCAGCACTTCCGCCTCGGACAAGCCCTCGCCCAGATCGGGTAGTTTGAATACCGTCATGCGTGCGTGCCTCAATCGGCCAGCGTGGCCCGAATGCCGTCCAGGATACGGGCGACACCGGGGATGAAGTCATGTTCGAGCCGGTACAGCGGCATGATCGTGTCGTAACCGGTGACGCGCCGAATCGGGGCCTCGAGGTCATAGAGCGCCTGTTCCGCCACGATGGCCGCGATCTCGGCGCCCAGCCCGGCCGTGCGTACGGCCTCGTGCACGATCAATAGGCGGCCGGTCTTGACCACCGAATCGAGAAGGGTGTCGAAGTCGATCGGCGCGAGCGTGCTGAGGTCAATGATCTCGCAGCTCACGCCCTCTGCGGCCATCTGCTCGGCCGCCTTGAGGCAGTCGACCGTCATGGCGCCCCAGGTCACGACGGTCAGATCGCTGCCCGCACGCAGCACGAAGCAGCTGCCGATCGGCAGCGCCCGGCCGTCGTCGTCGACCTCCTGCCTGGCAAAACGATAGAGGCGCACCGGCTCCAGAAAGATGACAGGGTCGGGTTCACGGATAGCCGCCAGCAGCAGGCCGTAGGCGCGCGCGGGCGAGGAAGGACACACCACGCGCAGACCCGGGTGGTGGCACAACAGCGCCTCCAGGCTCTCGGAATGATGCTCGGGCGCGTGAATGCCGCCCCCATGCGGCATGCGCAACACCAGCGGACAAGTCAGGCGCCCGCGCGTGCGGTTGCGCAGCCGCGCCATGTGGCTCGCGATCTGATCGAGCGCGGGATAGATGAATCCCATGAACTGTATTTCGGCCACCGGCTTCAATCCTTCAGCCGCCATGCCGATCGCCGCCCCGGCGATCAGCCCTTCCGCGAGGGGCGTGTCCTGCACACGCGCCTTGCCGAAGCGCTGCTGCAGCCCCGCCGTGGCGCGGAAAACGCCGCCGTTGGCGCCGACATCCTCCCCCAGCACGACCACGGACGGGTCTTGGGCCATCTCCCAGGCATGCGCCATGTTGATGGCCTCGACCATCGTCATTTTCCCCATTGGCCGATCCTTGTTCTGTATCTCGGCTTACGTCTTGAGCGCCGAGTAGTGGCGCGCGTCTTCGCGCTGCGCGCGCAACCCCGGCGGCAGTTGGGCGTAGAGATAATCGAACATCGTGTCGGTCGACTGCTTCGGGGTGGCAAGATACTGCTTTACCGCCGCATCGACCGCCTCGCCGCACTCGCGGCGCAGGGCCGCCTCGGCCTCGTCATTCCAGAGCCCGCGGGACTCGAGAAAGGCCCGCATGCGTATGTTCGGCTCGATGCGCTGCGCAGCCTCGACCTCGGCGGCGCTGCGATAGCGCGTCGCATCGTCAGAGGTGGTGTGATCGCTCAATCGGTAGGTCAACGCCTCGATGACGCTCGGGCCGCCACCGCCGCGGGCCCGCTCGAGCGCCGCCGCCACCGTATCGCGAACGATCAACACATCGTTGCCATCGACCTGTACCGCGGGAATGCCGGCCGCGATCGCCTTTTGCGCCAGGGTCTGAGCCGCCGTTTGGACGCTGACCGGCACCGAGATCGCCCAGCGGTTGTTGACGATCACGCACACCAGCGGCAGCTGCTTTGCGCCCGCCATGTTCAGCGCTTCGTAGAAGGCGCCCTGCGAGGTGCCGCCATCGCCGATGAAGACCAGCACGCAGCGAGGCTCGCCGCGAATCTGGATGGCGAGCGCCGCACCGGCGGCCTGCGGCATCTGCGAGGCGATCGGTACGCAGAACGGAAAATCCTGCGGCGTGCGGCGATAGTTGGTGCCGCGCTCGTCGCCACCCCAATAGAGCAGCACGTCGAGCATCTCGACGCCGCGCCAGAATTTGGTGCCGATCTCGCGGTAGACGGTGAACAGCACGTCCTCGGCCCGCATGGCCGAGCCGACCCCGACGTGCGTGGCCTCGTGGCCGAGGCAGGACGGATAGGTGCCGAGCTTGCCGGTGCGCTGCAGGTTGACCGCCTTGGTATCGAATACGCGCGCACGCACCATGGCGCGATAGAGCTGCCGCAGCAGCTCCGGATCACTGGCAAAAGCGGGTAACGGGCCGCACAGCGTACCGTCGCTTGCGAGACAGCCCCGATAATGGATCTCGAAGCCCGCAACGACTTTGCCGGAACTCATGTCTGGAATCGTAGCATTGAACGAGCGGCGGCATTAGCGCACGTCAGCTTGATCACCGATTGGCGCCGGATGCGCCCGCTGATCGATGCGTGTCGCGAGCGCGCGCAGTTGTTCGAGCAGCGCCTGGCGTTGCGCCGGCCGCAGCGGTTCGAACAGGCTTTGCGTGAGCGCCACGGTCTGCGGCAACAGCTCGCGCGCCAAAGCCTCGCCCGCCGGCGTGATGCGCAGAATCGTGCGGCGCCGATCCTGCTCGCTCGCGACTCGGGTGATCAACCCGCGTTCACACAGGCCATCGGCCACGCGCGTCATGTTGGCCGGGCTCTGCGCGGCGGGCGCGCACAGCTCTCCGGGATGCGCCACGCCATCGGGCTGCGAGAACAGCATCATCAATGTGCGGAACTCGGTGTCATTGAGTCCGTGGGGCCGCAGCGCCTGCTCGAGCAGTGCGGAAATCTCCCGCCCCAGCATCACGAGCAACCGCAGCGCCACGGTCTCGGTGACCGGGACCTCGCCGAAGCGCTCCGCGGTGCGCTGTACGGCCGCTTCGATCTCGGCGGCGCGCTGTTCGAGGCGATTGGCGCGCAGGGGCGTGTCGGAGTTCACGGGCGGCATTTTATCGCTGAAATTTTCGGTCCGAAATATTTCCGCCGACAAATATCCAGTTCACCGTGGGCAGCATCGAGGTCAACCGCGCCGCGCTCGCGCCAGATAGCCCAAGCTCTGCATCTCGACCAGCCGGCTCGCGGTGCGGTCGAATTCGGCCCGCAGCCGACCGCGCCGATACAGCTCGAGGGGCGCCGCCGCGGCCGACACCACCAGCTTGGTGCCCTGGTCGTAGAACTCGTCCACCAGGGCGATGAAGCGTCGCGCCGCATCGTCCTGTTCGGGCGCTTCGAACACCGGCACATGGCTGATCATGACGGTACGAAACTCCTGCGCCAGCTCGACATAGTCATTCTGGCTGCGCGAACTGGCGCAGATCGCGGCGAATTCGAACCAGACCACGTCCGCTCGGGTGGCAATCACCGCTACGGTGCGGCCGAGGACCACGAGACCGGTGCGCCATTCGCCGTGATCGCCGGCGAGCTCATTGAACAAGCGCTGCATGCACGCTGCAGTGTCGGCCGCATGGCTGTCGAGGTAGATGGGCGCGCGCTTGAGCTGCTGCAGCCGGTAGTCGGTGCCGCCGTCGAGCCGACAGAGCTCGAGTTCGCGCTCGAGCAGCGCAATCGTAGGTAGGAAGCGGCTGCGCTGCAGGCCGTCGGGATACAGGCCGGCCGGCGCCACGTTCGATGTGATCACGAGCACGACGCCGTGGCGGAGCAGCGCTTCGAACAGCGCACCCAGGATCATGGCGTCGGCAATATCGCTGACGAACAGCTCATCGAGGCACAGCACGCGGTACTTCGACGCGAGCTCGCGGCCGACCCTCTCGAGTGGCGCGCGCCGTCCGCTGATCCGGCTGAGCCGCTCGTGGACATCGCGCATGAAGTGATGAAAGTGGCTGCGGCGGCGTTGCGGGAACCGCAGGCTGTCGTAGAACAGATCCATGAGCATGGTCTTGCCGCGGCCCACGGGGCCGTAGAGATACAGGCCGCGCGAGCCGGAGGCTGCCGGGCGTGTCGAAAACGGCCGCGTCCATCGCTGCCAGAAGCGGCCGCGGCCGCGCTCGATGCGCTGCGTGCGCAACGCCTCGAGCCGGCCGAGCGCAGCGCGCTGCGCGGCATCGGGCTCGGTACTCAAGCGCGCTGGGCGTCCACGCCGGCTGCGGCGAGATCGGGCTCGCCCAGCGCCGCCAGCAGTGCCGCGCGCGCTGCATTGCGCAGGCTCGCCGCATGATCGGACCGGTGCGCCTCGCCCGGCGCGCAGCGCCCGGAGATGGCTGCGAGCACCTCGATATCGATCAGGCCGGGCCGCGGCAGGATCCGGTCTGGCGGCAGACAGGCGCGCGTGCCGCGAATGGCGATCGGTACCACCGGCAGCTCGCCGCGTGCCGCCGCGGCAAAGGCGCCGATGTGAAATCGCAGCAGCCCAACTTCGGTGCTGAAAGTGCCCTCGGGAAAAAATACCAGCGCTTCGCCGCGGGCCGCGTTGCGCAGCAGCCGGCGTGCGTCGCGCGCGCCGCGCCGCCGATCGTGCCGCTCGACGAATTCAGCCCCGATTCGCCGCAGCAGCGTGCCGGCCAGCGGCACCCTGGACATTTCGCGCTTGATCACGAAACTGAAGCGCGGCGGCAGCACCGCCTGCAGCACCACGCCGTCGAGATAGCTGGCATGGTTCGCGACCACGACGCACGGCGTGTCGATGCGTTCCAGCCCCCGGACCCGGATGCGCATGCCGACCAGCTTCAGGACGTTGCGGCCGATGGCACGCACCACGGCGCGCCGCCGGCCCAGGCCCGGGGTAAAGAGCAGTATCGGCACCACGGCCGCCCCGAGCGCCACGAATAGCACCCAGGCGTACAGTCCGAAGGCGATTCTCGGCACAGAGAGGGGTGCGGATTGCTGCGGTTCTGCCACTGGCCGGGATCTTTGGGTGTGATGCAGTTCTCTTTATGTTAACGGTCCGGCTCGCGTGTGAGGGTCATCACATCGAAGCGTGACCCAAGCTCAGCATACTGCCGGGGCAGGTCAGCACCGACTTCCAGACCGACATCCAGGATATTTCATTGACCAGACAGGCAACAGTGACAGTCGCGACCCCTAGCAAGGATCCGGTCGAGCCGCTCATTACGCGCTTTCTGGACGCCGTATGGATGGAACGCGGGCTGTCCTCCAACACACTCGCAGCATATCGCGCCGATCTTGTGGCGCTGGCACGCTGGCTGTCCGCGCGGCATATCGCGTTACCGAAAACCAGTCGCGCCGACCTGATGGATTTCATCGCGGCGCGCGTCCATGGCGGCGCCCGTCCGCGCTCGACCGCACGGCAACTTTCATCGTTTCGCCGCTTCTTTCGCTATTTGATCCGCGAGGGACTGATCGTCGAAGACCCGACCGCGCAGATCGCGATGCCGAAGATCGGCCGCTCGCTGCCGCGCTCGCTCAGCGAGTCGGAGGTCGAGGCGCTTCTGGCCGCTCCGGCGGTTGCCGATCCGCTCGGCCACCGCGATCGCACCATGCTCGAAGTGCTCTACGCCACGGGCCTGCGCGTATCCGAGCTCGTGCATCTGAAGCTCGGTCAGGTCAACCTCAATCAGGGCGTGGTCCGGGTACTCGGCAAGGGCAATCGCGAGCGCCTGATCCCCCTCGGCGAGGAAGCAGTGCGCTGGCTCAAGACTTTCATCGACGGCGCCCGCGGCGACATCCTGCTCGACCGCAGCACGGATTTCCTGTTTCCGACCCGTCGCGGCGACCGTATGACCCGTCAGGCCTTCTGGCACATCATCAAGCGTTATGCCCGTAAGGCCAGCGTCGATCGCGACCTCTCGCCGCATACCCTGCGACATGCGTTCGCGACCCACCTGCTGAACCACGGCGCCGACCTGCGTGTGGTGCAAATGCTGCTCGGACACAGCGATCTGTCGACCACCCAGATCTACACGCACGTGGCGCGCGAGCGCCTGAAAGAGCTGCATTCCAGCCATCATCCGCGCGGTTGAAACGGCCGGGAGCCGTTCCGACCGGGTGTCCACCCCGCGTGGTATATTTGTCCCTATGATGAGACGCCTGCGCGCCGCCAACCCCTCTTGCAAGCTGGCACTGCTGGCGGCACTCGGGCTGGGCGCGGTCGCCGTATCGGCAGGCGATCTGCCGAGCCACGCACCGCCCCCGCTGATCGATTCATCCACGGTGGCCAACCCGGACGCCGCAGCCGCGAACATCCCGGGCGTCAAGAAAGAGGATATTCGTCCGACACCGGTAGCCGGTGTGTTCGAAGTGCGCCGCGGGGCCGACATCGTCTACATGAGCGGGGATGGCCAGTACGTTTTTACGGGCGATCTGTACAACGTCCCCAGTCACAGCAACCTGACCGAGGCGCACCGACGCGTGCTGCGCCAGAAGCTCATCGACTCCATTCCCGAGTCGCAAATGGTGATTTTTTCGCCGCCGGATCCCAAGTACACGGTGACCGTGTTCACCGACGTCGACTGCGCTTACTGCCGGGAACTGCATCGCCAGATCGCCGATTACAATCGGCTCGGCGTACGCGTGCGCTATATTTTCTATCCGCGCACCGGCCCCAACACCGAGTCCTGGCGCAAGGCCGAACAGGTCTGGTGTGCTGCGGACCGCAAATCGGCGCTCACACGTGCCAAGCTCGGCCAGGCGCTCGATTCCAAGCCCTGCGGGACCACGCCGGTCGAGCGCGAATACGAGCTCGGCAGGTCGATCGGGCTCGAGGGCACCCCGGGAATCGTGGCTTCCAATGGTGCGATGGTGGGCGGTTACCTGCCGCCGCAGGCGCTGGTCGCAGCGCTGTCGCAACAAAGCCCGACGCCGCAATAGACCGCCCCGTCAGCTTGACTCGGCGCTTGCGCAGGCCGCTCAGCGCTCCAGCAATTTGAGCTTGTCCGGCTTGCCTTCCCACTGCTTGGCATCGGCCGGCGCTGGACCCTTCTCGGTGATGGCCGGCCACTGCTTGGCGAGTTCGGCATTGAGCTGCTTGAACGGCTCCTGTCCCGCCGGCAACTCCTCCTCGGAATAGATCGCCTCCACCGGGCATTCGGGCTCGCAGAGCGTGCAGTCGATGCACTCGTCGGGGTCGATGACCAGGAAGTTTGGCCCTTCGCGGAAACAGTCCACCGGGCAGACCTCGACACAGTCCATGTACTTGCACTTGATGCAGGTTTCCGTCACGACAAAGGTCATGGGTGCTCCGAGCCCCTGGTGGAACCACCTATTGTGCCTAAGCTCACCCGGCCCCGAAAGTCGCTCAAGGTCGCAGCGGCCGATTGATGTCGTTGAAGTGCAGCCGCTCGAGCGCGGCGCGCCGGTCCTCGAAGTAGCACCGCAGTGCAAATTCGATACTCGGAAAGGCGATCTCATCCCAGGGAATATCGGCTTCCTGGCACAGGAAGCACTCCAGGCTTTCGGCGCCGACGCCGAAATGGCCGTCGGTGAGCCGCGCACGAAAGCTCACGTGCACCTGTGCGGCGTGCAGCACGTGGGTGATGGCGAGCAGCGAGCCGATCTCAACCTGAGCCTGCGCCTCTTCCAGGGTCTCGCGCGCCGCGGCCGTCTGCAGCGACTCGCCGTTCTCCATGAAGCCGGCCGGTGTGGTCCAGTAACCGCGCCGCGGCATGATGGCGCGGCGGCACAGCAGAATGCGCCCCTGCCACTCGGGCACGCAACCGACGACGATGCGCGGATTCTCGTAGTGAATTGCACCGCAGGCAGTGCAGATCGCGCGCGGCAGGTTGTCGCCAGGTGGTATGCGCCGCTCCACCGGCTGGCCGCAGTCGGAACAGAATTTCATAATCGATTCAGGTATCGTACCCGCACCAGGGGAAGCTCTGCACGCCTGACGCCGCGACGCAGAACTTGTTCAGGCCTCGTGGCGGAACTGGTAGACGCAGTCGACTCAAAATCGACCGGGCTTGCCCATCTCGGTTCGACTCCGAGCGAGGCCACCACCTGACAGCCGGCAACACTATTTCAGCACAGCTTCAGCGCAGTGATTTCGACTAT
>DASYNV010000384.1:0-4092 GCA_036008365.1 Steroidobacteraceae bacterium
GCCGGATTGCTTGAAGCCGCCGAACGGCGTGGCAAACGACGAGCGGTCGAAGCTGTTGACCCAGACCGTACCGCCGCGCAAAGCGTTCGACAGCCGGTGTGCCGCGTTCATGTCGGCAGTCCAGACCGCCGCGGCCAGACCATAAATGCTGTCGTTGGCGATGCGCAGCGCCTGTGCTTCGTCGTTGAAGGTGGTCACGGCGAGCACGGGACCGAAGATTTCCTCGCGCGCCACCCGCATATCGGGCTTGACCGCGTCGAGGATCGTGGCCTCGACATAGAAGCCGCCGGTATCGATCAGTGCGCGCTTGCCGCCGAGTGCCACGCGCGCGCCCGAGCGTATGCCGTCGTCGATGAAACCCAGCACGCGCTGCATGTGCCCCTGATCGATCAACGCGCCCATCTGCGTCGCCGGCTCCCACGGAAAGCCGAGCGTGATACTCGCGGTCACGCGCGCAATGGCGGCTATCAACTCGTCCTTGACACTCTCGTGCACGATCACGCGCGAGCCGGCGTGACAGGTTTCGCCGGCGTTGTAGTAGATGCCCCAGGCGATGCCTTCGGCGGCGGCGGCGATATCGGCGTCGGCCAGCACCACGTGCGGACTCTTGCCGCCGCATTCGAGCGCCACGCGCTTCATGTTCGACTCGCCGGAGTAGCGCAGCATCAGCTTGCCGACCTCGGTCGAGCCCGTGAAGCTCACCATGTCGACATCGGCGTGCAGCGCCAGCGCCTTGCCGGCCTCTTCGCCGTAACCGGGCACGACGTTGAACACACCCGGGGGCAGGCCCGCCTCGCAGGCGAGCTCCCCCAGACGAATCGCAGTCAACGGCGATTGCTCGGCCGGCTTCAGTACCACCGAGTTGCCGCTCAGCAGCGCGGGTCCCAGTTTCCAGGCGCTGATGATCAGCGGGTAATTCCACGGCACGATGGCCGCGATCACGCCGAGCGGCTCGCGGCGTACCAACGCCAGATCCTTCGGCCCCGTCGGCGCAACCTCGTCGTAGAGCTTGTCGGCGAACTCGGCGTAGTAGGCGATGCAGTCGGCAGCGAATGGGACATCGACGCTCAGTGAGTTCGCGATCGGCTTGCCGACATCGAGCGTCTCGAGTGCGGCCAGGCGCTCGAGATCCGCACGCATGAGCTCGGCGAAACACAGCAGCACGCGCTTGCGGTCCTTGGGCTCACGCGCGCGCCAGACGCCGGCCTCGAAGGTCGCGCGCGCGTTGGCCACGGCCGCGTCGACATCGGCCGCGATGCAGCGTGCCACCGAGGTCGCAGCCTTGCCGTCGATCGGACTGATGTCCTCGAAGCGCGCGCCGGACTGAGCCTCGACGAGCTTGCCGTTGATGAGCGCGCGCCCCTCGGGCTTGAGTCCGCGGGCGACCTCAACCCATTGCGCACGACTGCGGGTGGCGAGTGAGGTCATGCCGATTCCAGCACGGCAGCGGCGAACTCGATCAGATCCTGATCGCGCACTTCGCGCCGGTTCGAGCGCCGCATCGGTTCGTTCGCGGGCAGTGCCATCTGCTCGGCCAGCTGCGCCGCGGTAATGTGATCGTGGCCCTCGCCGGCGAGCGACACTTTGACACCGACTTCGCGCAGCAGGCGATCGAATGCCTGCGGCAAACGTCGTGCGTCGGCGGCCTCGCCCATCGCGCCGGCCGCGGCCGCATAGGCGGCGTGATCGTCCGCGACGCTCCAGGGCAGGGTCGCGCGCAGCGCAATTCCGACCGCGCGGCCGTGATGTATCGGCCGCAACGAAGCCAGCGCATGCCCGATGTTGTGCGCAATGGCCGTGCCGCAGTTGTCGATGCCGATGCCAGCGAAGGTCGCGGCCCACTGCAGGAAGCCGCGCGCGGTCAGATCGCCGGGTACGTTCACCGCGCGGCGCAGGTGTTTCGCGACCAGCCGGATCGCCTCGAGGCAATACATGTCGTTGGCCGCGTTGGCATTGCGATTGGTCGAGGCTTCGATCGCATGCACCAGCGCATCGATGCCGGTCGCTGCGGTCAGATGCGGCGGTAGGCCCGCGGTCACCGCGGGATCGAGCAGGATGGCATCGGCCTTGAGCGCATCGCCCCAGAGCCAGACCTTGGCGTGCGCGGCGTCCGACAGCACGGCAGTGCGGGTCGCCTCGGAGCCGGTGCCGGAGGTCGTGGGCACGCACACACTGACGAGGCGCGCGGCCGGAAACGGATTTGCGCCCAGGCCGTAGTGACTCGAAGACGCGGTCGCGCCCGCGATCGCGGCCACGGTCTTGCCGAGGTCCATCGCCGAGCCGCCGCCGAGTGCCACCACCGACTGCGCCCTTTCGCGGCGCGCGAGCTCGGCAGTCGAGTCGGCCTGCGCCATCGACGGATCGCTTTCGACACCATCGAATACCGTGACCGCCAGTCCCGCCGAGCGCAGCGCTCGCTCAGCGCTCGCGATCATGCCGGTTGACTTGAGGCCGGGATCGGCCACCAGCAGCACGCTGCGCGGCGACTTCAGTCCCTTCAACTTCAGTCCCTTCACGAGGGTACCGAGCTGCTCGAGGGCGCCGGCACCCTGAGTGATCTGCGGTACGCGATCGAGCGCGATCATGCTCACGGATTCTTCGGTGTGTAGAACGGATTGCCGAGGCTCTTGAGCGCATTCTCGAGCTCGCTGCGCGACGGCCAGCCGCTGGTCAGGGCGCGTTGCGCGGCGGTGCGCGCAGCGGCCTTGTTGTTGGCATAGACCTGATCGGCATCGTCGGCGCTCGGGTTGACCCAGACCAGCGCGATCGCGAACCACGAATCTTCGGCGCCCGCGGGCAGCACGCCGTCGAGCACCGCGCGCGTGATCCCGGCACCGACGCCGAGCTGCGCCGGACCCCAGGTCATGTTCTCGTGATTGGCATCGCGCAGCACGGCCTTGCCGATGAACAGCGTCGCCGGCTTCACCGGCACATTCGGCTTGAGCACGGCCTGGAACGGGATGTGCCCGGGTCCGGGGCTCGCGGCCGCCGTGGCCCAGGCGATCGCGATCGGGCCGTCCTTGGGTCCCAGCAGCAGATTGATGTGGGCGGCATTGCCGCCGGCGCCTTCGAAACCTTCACCGACGTAGATCATGTGGCTTTTCCATAGGTGCGCGGACGGCGCACCGGGTTGTAATCGTTGATCTCATCGCGCGGACGATACGGCTCTTCGAGATACTGGCGCTCTTGCGATTCGAGCTTGAGCTCGGAGCCCGCCACCGCGACATCGACCTGTTCGGGCGCATCGGCGCCGATCAGCGGCGATGTCACGCGCGGACTGCCCGCGACCCAGGCATTGGCGATGTGCGCCGGCGTGACGCCGCGGCGCTCACTGAGCTCGCGCACACGGCGCGCGATCTCGACGTCGATTTCATCCCCATAAAAATTCAGGTAGATGTCGTGCGCGGTGCGCGCCGTGCGTTCGGCGCCGGTCAGGAAGCCGCGCGCCAGCGGACTGAAGGTCGTGACCGCGATGCCCTCCTCCTGACAGTAGGGCATCATTTCGCGCTCTTCTTCCCGATACAGCAGGTTGTACTGGCACTGCATGTTCACGAACGGCGTCCAGCCGTGCAGCCGCGCGGTGTAGTTCATCTTGACGAACTGCCAGGCGTACATGGTCGACGCGCCCAGATACCGCACCTTGCCGGCCTTGACGATGTCATGCAGCGCCTCGAGCGTCTCCTCGATACGCGTGTCGGGATCGAACGCGTGAATGACATACAGGTCGAGGTAGTCGGTGCCCATGCGCTGCAGTGAGCGATCGATCGATGCCAGGATGTGCTTGCGCGACAGGCCGCGATCATTCGCAGCCTCGCTCATCGGATAGAACACCTTGGTGGCGAGCACGAGGTTCTCGCGGCTCGTGAGCTTGAGCAGATTGCGCGCCACGAGCTCTTCGTTGCGGCCGCTCGAGTACCAGTCCGCCATGTCGTAGAACGTGAAACCGAGCTCGAGCGCGCGTTTGAGGATCGGCACGGCGCGGTCTTCATCGAGCACCCAGCCCTTCCAGGCCGAGCTGCCGATCCCCATGGTGCCCAGACAGAGCTTGGATACCCTGAGACCTGTCTGACCGAAGCGAATCTGTTGCATCGT
>DASYNV010000385.1:0-3177 GCA_036008365.1 Steroidobacteraceae bacterium
CCGCCGTGGTACTGATCGAGGGCACCGGTCTGTGGATGCGTAAGCGCTGGGCCGAATGGGTCACGCTCATCGCAACCTGCTCGCTGATCCCGTTCGAGCTCTGGGAAGTGACCCAGCGGCCGCCGGGCCACAAGTGGACGGTGGTCACGACGCTGGCGGTCAACCTGCTGATCGCGGCCTACCTGGCGTACCTGCTCCGCACCGCGCGGCGGCACGTGCCGCCGGCGCCCGCCACCTAAAGCGTACGATCTGCGCCCATGGGCGCTATGCGTGGGACTGATCGTGGCGCTGGCGATGCTGGCGCGGCTATGCTTCACGCTCTGATATGGATGCCATGATCCGACATACGGGGGGATGTCACTGCGGCAAGGTCCGGTTCGAAGTGCTGGCACCCGCAGCGCTCGAGGTCTCGGATTGCAACTGCTCGATCTGCGCCAAATCCGGCTTTCTGCACCTGATAGTCCCGAGCGGGCGCTTCCAATTGCTGTCCGGCGCCGAGCAGCTTTCGGACTACCGTTTCAACACGGGCACGGCGCGGCACCTGTTTTGCTCCATCTGCGGAGTCAAGTCGTTCTACGTGCCGCGGTCGCATCCGGATGGCTTCAGCGTCAACGCCCGCTGTCTCGATCCCGGCACTGTCCGTTCGATGCATGTGACGCCCGTCGACGGCCAGCACTGGGAGCAGCAATTCGCATGAGCAACTACACGGTCTATGGCATGTCGAGCTCGGGCAATTGCTACAAAGTGCGGCTGCTGCTCGAGCAGCTCACGATTCCCTATCGCTGGATCGAAATCGATACGCGCAGCGGGGCGACGCGCTCGAGCGAGTTTCTAGCCAGGAATCCGAACGGCCGCGTGCCGCTGCTCGAGCTTGCGCGGGAGCAGTATCTGGCCGAATCGGATGCGATCCTGTTCTATCTCGCCGAGGGCACGGCATTCTGGCCTCAGGACCGGCGCGAACGTGCCGAAGTGCTGCAGTGGATGTTTTTCGAGCAGTACAGCCACGAACCCTTCATCGCGGTAGCGAGATTCATCTGTGCCTTTCTGCCGGCGCAGGACCCGCGCCGCAGTGAACTGCCGCGCCTGCACGAGCGCGGCGCGCAGGCGCTGGCGGTGATGGAGCGGCACCTGCAGCGCCGTTCGTTCCTGGTGGCCGAGCGTTATTCGATTGCCGACATCGCGCTCTATGCCTATACCCATGCGGCCGGCGAAGGCGGCTTCGATCTTGCGGCCTATCCTGCCATCGGTGCCTGGCTCAGGCGCGTCGAGGCGCAACCGCGCTATGTGCGCATGCCCTCGGCGCCGACGCCGCCGGCATGAACGAGGCGGAGATCGCTGCCACGCTCGGCGCGCGCGCCGGCTAGCGCTCGGGCGCAGCGGCCTGCAGCGCCTGGCGAAGTTCGCGCACTTCGGCGCGTAATGCGCGCACCTCCTGCTCCAGGGCCGCGAGGCGTCCGGCCGGGGTGGCGCCTGCGGTGCCGGCGAGGTCGGCGTCCGCCGGAGGGACCGCCGCGGGCTGCGGCTCGCCGCCGAAGAGATGCGCATAACGCGCTTCGCGTTTGCCCGGCTCGCGGCCTATTCGCACCACGCACGCGCCGCTTTCGAAGCTCGCCAGGTGCTGCAGCGCCGTCTCGACCTGCGTCATATCGGCGATTTCGGCCATGCGCGCGGCGCGTGTGCGCAGCTCGCCCGGGGTCTGCGGGCCGCGCAGCAGCAGCTCGCAGATAATCGCGCGCTCCTGCGGCGTGAATTGCAGCGCGCTGAACTCGGTGTTGCAGAAGCGCTGCTGATATTTAGCGACGCGGCTGCCGAAGCCAGACTTATCGAGCACCAGGTGCTTGCGCATCAGCGCATCGATCAGTTCCTGCACCGTGCGGTCGGTGAGCTCCAGCACCGGGTCGCGGTTGCTCTTCTGGTTGCAGGCCAGCAGCAGCGCATTCAGCGACAACGGATACTGTTCGGGGGTCGTGACCTGCTTTTCGATCAGGCTGCCGATCACGCGCGCTTCGAGAGGCGAGAGTTGCGGAATCATGCGGCATTATAGGCGCTGTCATGGATAACAAGACGCCGACGGCTGCCGAGCTGCTCACCATCGCGCGCGGCACGCTGTCTTACTACGAGCGGGACGCGGAGCAGTTTCGCGCCGGCACCCGCGATCACGACGTCAGCCAGAACATCGCGGCCCTGTTGCGGCATATCGTCGGCGAGCCGCCGTTCACGATACTCGACTTCGGGTGCGGCCCGGGTCGCGATCTGCGTGCGTTCGCGGCCCTCGGGCATACGGCCATCGGACTGGAGGGCGCGGCGCCCTTCGTGGTCATGGCGCGCGAGAGCGGTTGCGAAGTCTGGCAGCAGGATTTCCTGAATCTGGAGCTACCGCCCGCCCGCTTTCACGGCATATTCGCCAACGCCTCGCTGTTTCACGTGCCATCCGCGGAACTGCCGCAGGTGCTGCGGCGTCTGCACGCGACGCTGCGCCCCGGAGGCGTGCTGTTCAGCTCCAATCCGCGCGGCAACAACGAGGAGGGGTGGAATCGCGGGCGCTACGGTGCCTACCACGATCTCGATTCCTGGCGCCGTCATCTCTCGGCCGCGAACTTCACCGAGCTTGAGCACTACTATCGACCCGCCGGCCTGCCGCGTGAGCAGCAGCCGTGGCTCGCGAGCGTGTGGCGCACGCGAGCAGGCTGATCAGTCGGCCGACAGCGACCAATCGACCGCGGCGCGCGCGTGAATGGCCGTGGTGTCGAACAGCGGCACATTCGCGTCGCCGGCGCAGATCAGCGATGCCAGCTCCGTGCAGCCGAGGATGATCGCCTGTGCGCCCTGCGCCACCAGCTCTCCCATGATGCGACGGTACTGCGCGCGCGAGGCGTCGATCACTCGGCCTAGGCACAATTCATCGAAGATGATGCGGTGGGCGAGCTCACGGTCGCCGGGGCCCGGTGTCAGCACGGCGATGCCGCGGGCATCGAGTCGCTCGCGAAAAAAGGGCTGCTCCATCGTAAATCGCGTGCCGAGCAGACCGACCGTGCGCAAACCGGCGCGCAGAATCTCGGCCGCCGTGACATCGACGATGTGCAGCAGCGGTATGCGGACGGCCGCCTCGATGGCGGGAGCGACCTTGTGCAGCGTGTTGGTGCAGAGAATCAGGCTCTCGGCGCCAGCGGCCTCGAG
>DASYNV010000386.1:0-2086 GCA_036008365.1 Steroidobacteraceae bacterium
TGGACTCATCGGCCTGCTCGGCGTCGGCAGCACGCATCTGAGACGACTCGTGTCAGTGCTGCACGACCGGGTAGCCGGCCTGCTGCAGCATCTGGACCAGGCCATCGCGGCCGACCAGGTGCAGCGCACCGACGATGACCAGATAATCCTGCGGTTCCTGCAGCAGGCGCGTGACCGTGGGCATCCACCGGCGATTGCGATCCGCGGTGAGCAGGCGGAACAGCTCAGGGTACTGCGCCGCGCTCTCGCTCAGCAGCCGTTCGAGCTGCCGCACGTCCCCCGTACGCCAGGCGGATACGACGGCGTCGGCCGAGTGCGCGGTATCGTCGGCGTCGTCGAGCATGTAAAGCAGGAAGCGGCGCTGTTGTTCGACCGACAGGCCCGCGAAGATTCCGAGCTGCTGATCTACGGTTTCGAGCCCGATGATCGGCTTGTGATCGACCGCGGCGCGCTGCGCGAACTGCTCGTCGACACCGGCGCCGGCCTCGAAGCCCTGCTGCGCGAGTTCTGCCTGCTGCATTGCCATGGCGGCAAACCAGGGCTGGAAGTTGCTGAAGTCATCGGGATCGAGGCCGAGGGTCCGGACATGCGCCGCAAATCTCTCGTACACGCTCGGTCCCAGCACATCGGCCAGTGACTGACCGTGTGGCAGGCTCTCCAGATTCGTGTCCGCCGCCAGCATGGCAACGGTGCTCGCGTCGTTGAGATCGATTTCCATGACCAGCGACTTGGCTTTGGCATAGGCGCGCAGGGCTTCAGGCGGCAGATCGCTGTTGGAGGGCCTCAGCACGTGCACCGAGCCCAGCAGATAGACGGTATTGCGCACGCCCTTCACGACCCAGAAGGTGTGATGGCCGGTGTCGGCGCGCGCATCGAGGCTCAGCAGGCACAGCAGCAGTGCCGCGATCGCACGCGGCAGCGCTCGCCGGCCGATCAAGTCACCGCCTCCTCGGCCCAGCGCAGCATGATTTCGCGCACCGCGGGAATGAGTGTCACGAAATGATCGACCAGCGCCGGTTCGAAATGCTTGCCGCGATTGTCGCGCAAATACTGCAACGCGTCCTCGACCGACCACGCTCTCTTATAGGGACGCACCGATGTCAGCGCGTCGAACACATCGGCCACGGCAACGATGCGTCCTTCGAGCGGAATCGCCTCGCCGGCCAGACCCGACGGATAACCGCTGCCGTCCCACTTTTCGTGATGACTGAGCACGATCCGGTGCGCCATCGCCAGCACACCGCGCTCGTGCCGGCCGATGATGTTGGCACCGATGGTCACATGGCCCTGCATGATGCGCCATTCCTCGGGGTCCAGTTTACCCCCCTTCTGCAGAATGCGGTCCGGAATGCCGATTTTGCCGACATCGTGCAGCGGCGCGGCGTGCAGCAGATCATCGGCCTGCTGCTCGTTCATGCCGGCGGCGAGCCCGAGCAGCTGCGCAAAATGACTCATGCGGATCACGTGCAGCCCGGTCTCATTGTCCTTGTACTCGGCCGCCAGTCCGAGCCGCTGCACAATCTGCAGCCGTGTCTCGCGCAGTTCGTCCATGCGCACCAGCGACAGATGCGTACGCACGCGCGCTTTGACGATCGGCGGGCTCACCGGCTTCATGATGTAATCGACGGCCCCGGCCTCGAAGCCGGTCAGCTCGTCGGCGGTCGCGGCCAGCGCAGTTACGAAGATGATCGGGATGGCGGCGGTTTCTTCGGCACTCTTGAGCTGCCGGCAGACATCGTAGCCGGTCATGCCCGGCATCATCACATCCAGCAGAATCAGATCGGGCCGCTCTTGCTGCGCCAGCTGCAGCGCTCGCTGACCGTCCTTGGCGAACAGGAGGCCGTAGTGATCCTGCAGAATCTGCCGCAGCAGCTGCAGATTGGTCGGTTCGTCATCGACCGCGAGAATCCGCGGCCGCGGCGCCACCGCCGCGCTCACGCACGCACCGCCGCCATTGGCACGTCGAACTCCGCGCACAGCTCGCGCATGCGCTCGCCGGCACGCGCGAAGTCGAACTCATCGACGATTCGCTGCAGCTCATCCAGACGTGCTTCCTCGACGTAGCCGCCGAGCGCCGCGAGCAACT
>DASYNV010000387.1:0-2395 GCA_036008365.1 Steroidobacteraceae bacterium
TGGCGGTGGCGCTGAATCTGTGGATGGTGACCGCCTTCGAGATGCAGCGGCTGCACTTCGGCTATGCATTGTTGGGCGCCGCTGCCGTGCTGCTGCTGGGCCAAGCAGCGGTCCTTTGGCCGGCGTTCAAGGCGGCCTCCATTCCTCCGGCATTGGCGACACGTGCGGTGTAGCCTGGAGCACTCGGATGTGAATCGGCGCAACACCCGCTAACATTCATCCATGCGCACCGTACTGATCATCGATGACAATCCAGCAGTGGCCCAGGCGCTGACGCTGTTGTTTGGTCTGCATGACATTCGAACGCTGACCGCGGTCACGCCGCAGAAAGGTCTTGCAATGCTCGCGCGCGAGCGCGTCGATCTGGTCATCGCCGACATGAATTTCACTGCCGACACCACCTCGGGAGAGGAAGGCGTGACCCTGTTTCGTGCGCTCCGGGCCCAGCAGCCCGATCTACCCGTGGTACTGCTCACCGCGTGGACGCACTTGGAAGCGGCAGTGCAACTCGTCAAAGCCGGCGCGGCCGATTACATCGGCAAGCCCTGGGATAACGACAAGCTGCTGGCGACGGTCGAAAATCTGCTGGAACTGGCGGAGACCACTCGCGAACGGCAGCGCTTGCAGGACGAGCAACGCCGTCGGCGCGAGCGGTTGGCCGAGCAATACGACCTCTGCGATATTGTTTACACTTCTGACGCCATGGAACGCGTCGTTGAACTCGCCTGCCGCGTGGCGCGTGCAGACGTGCGCGTGCTGATCTCCGGGCCGAATGGCGCCGGCAAGGAGCGCATTGCGCAGATCGTGCACGCAAACTCCACGGTCAAGACCGGTCCCTTTGTCGCCGTCAATTGCGGCGCCATTCCCTCCGAGCTGATCGAGGCCGAATTGTTCGGGGCGGAGGCGGGCGCCTATACCGGAGCCAACCGGGCCCGCACCGGGCGATTCGAAGCCGCGAACGGCGGCACATTGTTCCTGGATGAGATCGGGGACCTGCCTCTTGCCGGACAGGTCAAGCTGCTGCGAGTGCTGGAGACCGGTCAATTTGAAATGCTGGGCTCAAACAAGACCCGCAGTGCTCAGGTGCGGATTTTGAGCGCCACCAACGCCGACCTGCCGGCGCTTATCCGTGAGGGCCGCTTTCGCGAGGATCTGTACTACCGGCTCAATGTCATCGATATCGCGGTGCCACCGCTTGCGGACCGGCCGGCCGACATTCTGCCGTTGGCCCGTCATTTTCTTGGGCCTGGTTTGCAGCTCAGCGAGGACGCCGCGACGGCGCTGCAGCTGCACGAATGGCCGGGCAATGTGCGCGAGCTGCGCAATTCGATCGAACGCGCCAAGCTGTTGGCTCGCGACAGCATGGTGGTTGCAGCCGACCTCAACTTGCCGGCGCTGCAGCGGCCGGCAGCGCGCGAAACGGAACAATTCAGCCGCGAGGTGCTCGAGGCCAGCCTGCGTGAGGCCAGCGGCAACATCAGTCGTGCGGCGCAGAGCCTGGGGCTGTCCCGCCAAGCCTTGTACCGTCGATTGGAACGGTTCAACCTGCGCCCGGCCGGCGGGGCCTGATCGAGCACGATGAGCCTCAGAGGCAAGCTGGCCCTGATGTTATTTTTGATCGTGGCTGTCACAGCAGCGGCAAGCGCGTGGCTTGCGCATGCGCTCGACAGTGCGCTGCTGGCGGCCGCGCTGATCATCGCTGCTGCACTATTTCCGGTGCTGTGGCTGGCTGCACGGATCATGCGTCCGATACAGCAAATGCTGCGCGCGCTGTCCGGCATCGTCGCCAGTTACCGTGAAGGCGACTTCAGCGTGTCGATGGTGGCCGATCGCGACGATGAGCTCGGCGAGCTGATGACGGCGCACAACGAACTGGCGTCCGCATTGCGCGAACAGCGCGCGCATCTGGTGCAGCGCGAGCTGTTGTTGGATACGGTGATGCAGAATTCACCGGTGGCATTGGTGCTGGTCGATGCCCACGAACGCATCGCCTATGCCAACATCGCCGCACGGCACTTATTGAGCGAGGGGCGTAGTCTACAGGGCTTGAAATTTCGGGACGCCCTGCGGGACGCCCCGGCGGCGTTGCAAGGCGCGGCGAATGAACAAGGCGATACGCTGTTTTCGACCGTGATCGAGAGTGTCGAGGAGACATTTCATTTATCCCAGCGCTCGTTCATCCTGCAGGGACGCACGTTTCGGCTGTACCTGCTCAAGCGTCTCACGCGCGAGCTGTCTCGACAGGAAGTCTCGACATGGAAGAAGCTGATCCGGGTCTTAAGCCACGAACTCAACAATTCATTGGGGCCGCTGTCCTCGCTGGCCCACTCCGGCGCGGAAATCGCCCGGCGCGGGGACCACGGCGCATTGCCCGCGGTATTTTCGGCGATCGGCG
>DASYNV010000388.1:0-7772 GCA_036008365.1 Steroidobacteraceae bacterium
ACCTGCCGGCAGTATTCGCGCGCCTATCTGCGGCACCTCGATCAGTGCCGCGAGATCCTCGGGGTGCGGCTGGCGACCCTGCACAACCTGCATTTCTATCTGAAGCTCATGCAGGACATTCGCGGCGCCATCGTCGCGGGGCAATTCGCGGCGATGGCGGCACGGGTTCTGGCGATCCCCCGGCGTCTGGCGGTGCCTGTGGCATAATGCGGCCCCTTTGCGCCCCTCCGGCAGGCAGCCGGGGCGGGTCGATCGCAGGCATGAGGCAAGCATGAGTTTACTGATTAGCGACGCGTACGCGCAGGCAGCCGGCGGCGGCGCCCTGGGTGGTGGCGGGTTCCCCCAGATCCTTCTATTGGTGGTGTTCGTCGCGGTGTTCTATTTCCTGCTGATCCGACCGCAGCAGAAGCGGGTGAAGGAGCAGCAGGCGATGTTGTCACGCCTGGCCGCGGGCGATGAGGTCGTTACGGGCGGCGGGATCCTCGGTCGCATCACCGATGTCAATGATCCGTTCGTGACTCTGGAGATCGCCGACGGCGTACGCATCAAAGTGCAGAAGGCGCAGATCACTCAGCTCATGCCCAAAGGCACGCTCAAGAGCGCCTGATCGCGCCGAGCCGATCGCATGCTGGAATTTCCGCGCTGGAAGTACGTGCTGGTAGCACTCGTGATGCTCATCGCGGCGCTGCTGGCACTGCCCAATGTATTTGGCGAGGACCCGGCGCTGCAGGTGGAGCGCAAGGACCGTGCGCCGATGGACGATCTGGCGCGCCAGAGCATCGAGGATCTGCTGCACAAGCAGCAGATCCTCATCAAGCGTGACTACATCGACAGCGGCCGGCTGCTGCTGGCGTTCAACGACGTGGCATCGCAGCTCAAGGCGCGCGACACGGTGGACGGCACGCTCTCGGACATCGACCGCTCCGCGCTCTCCAACGCCACGCGGGCGCCGGCGTGGATGCGCCGGCTCGGGCTCAAGGCGATGCCGCTGGGTCTGGATCTGCGCGGCGGTCTCTACCTGCTCTACCAAGTCGACATCAACGGCGCGGTCACGCAGCTGCTCGAGAGCTACCAGCAGAGTTTTCGGCGCGGGCTCGGCGAGGCCAAGCTGGCGTTCACCGATATCACGACCTTGAATTCAGGCGCCGGGCCGACGGCCGATGGGCTGCGCGTGTCGCTGCCGTCCGGCGCCGACACCGCCGCGGTGATCGCCGTGCTGAAGCGGGTCGACAACACGCTGAACTTCCGTACCGCATCCGGCAGCAACGGCCCCGAAGTCGAGATGGTGCTCACGCCGGTGCAGATCAAGGCACGCGAGGACTACGCACTCGAGCAGAATCGCACCACGCTCATGAACCGCGTCAACGAGCTGGGCGTGTCCGAACCGATCGTTCAGCGCCAGGGACTCGATCGCATCAACGTGCAGTTGCCAGGCGTGCAGAACTCAGCCGAAGTCAAGGACCTGCTCGGTAAGGTGGCGACGCTCGAATTCCGGCTGGTGGATACGCAGGACAGTCCGCTGCAGGCCCAGCAGAGCGGGCACGCGCCGCTCGGCACCAAGCTCTACAAGCGCAAGGACGGCTCGCCGATCCTGCTCAAGCGCGACGTCGTGGTCACGGGCGATGAGCTGACGCAGGCCACCTCGACCACGAGCCAGGAGGGTCCCGCGGTCTCGATCAAGCTCGATGCGCGCGGCGCCGACTCGATGCAACGGACCACCCGGCTCAACGTCGGCAAGCCGCTGGCCGTGGTCTACATCGAGAAAGCCCGGCGGCAGGTGGATCTCGACGGCCAGAAAGTCGAGCGCGAGACCACCACCGAGACCGTCATCAATGTCGCCACCATTCGCGGCGTGTTCGGCCCGCAGTTCGAGGTCACGGGACTCACGACCGGCGAGGCGCGCGACCTGTCGCTGCTGCTGCGCTCCGGGTCGCTGGCGGCGCCGGTGGATGTGGTCGAAGAACGTGCGATCGGCCCGAGCCTCGGACAGGAGAACATCGACAAGGGTGTGCGCGCACTCGAGATCGGCATGCTGGCCGTGTTCGTGTTCATGGCGCTCTACTACCACGCCTTCGGCCTGGTGGCCGACGCGGTGCTGCTCGCGAACGTGGTGCTGCTGACCGCGCTGTTGTCGCTGCTGCGCGCCTCGCTGTCGCTGCCGGGCATCGCCGGCATCATTCTGACGGTCGGCATCGCGGTCGATGCGAATGTGCTGATCTACGAGCGCATCCGTGAGGAACTGCGCAACGGCGTATCACCGCAGGCCGCGATCCGCGCGGGCTTCGACAAGGCCTTTTCGGCGATCGCCGATTCGAACGTCACGGCGCTGATTGCGGGCCTGGCGCTGTGGGTGATCGGCACCGGCGCGATCCGCGGCTTCGCCATCGTGCTGACGCTCGGCATTGCCACGTCGATGTTTACGTCGCTGATGGGCAGCCGGGCGCTGATAACGTTCATGTACGGCGGGCGCGGCAAAGTTGCGCGGCTCTCGATCGGTTGAGGTCGCCCCGAGGAGTGCACTGTGGAATTCTTTCATCGCGCCACCAACTTCCCGTTCATGTCCACCCGCAAGGTGTGGTACGGGTTGTCGGCGGTCCTGATCGTGATTTCGATCGTGTCGTTGTTCACTCGCGGGCTCGATCTCGGCGTCGATTTCACCGGCGGCGTCACCGTGCAGGCGAGCTTCCCGGGCGCCGCCAACCGCGATGCGGTCAGTCGGGCGCTCGCGAGCGCGGGTTACGCCGATCCGCAGGTCACGATCTTTGGCACCTCGCGCGACATCGCCATTCGGTTACCGCCTACCAAGGACAATACCGAGGCCGTACGGTCAAAGATCGAGCAGATCCTGCGCGGCGTCGATGCCGGCGCCGAGATCCGCCAGGTCGAGGTGATCGGGCCGCAAGTCGGTGGTGAATTGCAGCGCAGCGCCGTGCAGGCGCTGCTCGCGACGCTGGCGCTGATCTTCGGTTACATCGCACTGCGCTTTCATACCTGGCGGCTGTCGCTGGGTGCCATCCTGGCCGTGCTGCACGACCCGATCCTGGTATTGGGCACATTCTCGCTGACACGCACCAGCTTCGATCTGACCGTGGTCGCGGCGATGCTGGCGGTGATCGGCTACTCGCTCAACGATACCGTGGTGGTGTTCGATCGCATTCGCGAACGCTTCCATGGCAGCCGCCGGCTGCAGCCGGTGCTGGTGCTCGATCAATCCATCAACCAGACCCTGTCACGTACCATCATGACCAAGGTCGTGACGCTGATCGTCGTGGTGGCGCTATACGCGCTCGGCGGTCCGGTGCTGCGCGGCTTCTCCGAGGCGCTGATCATCGGCATCTTGGCCGGCACTTACTCGTCGATCTACATCTCGAGCGCTGTGGCGCTCGATTGCGGCCTCAAGGCCGAGCACCTGCTGCCATCGTCGGTGAAGCGCCCCGTCGACAGCATGCCCTGACCCTCAATCAGGCGCCAAAGGCCACGGCCGCGAGTCGATGCTGTCCCCGTTGCTGCAAGCCGATGGCGTCCTGGCACTCGCGATCTTGACGCTGCTCGAGATCGTGCTCGGCATCGACAATCTCGTGGTGCTGTCGATCCTGGTCGGCCGTCTGCCCGGTGCCAAGCAGCGCACAGCCCGTCTCGTGGGGCTGTCGCTCGCGATGCTGACACGGTTGGCACTGCTGTTTTCTATCGTCTGGCTGGCCGGCCTGAGGCGGGCATTGTTCACGCTGTTCGAGCATGGATTCTCGCCGCGCGATCTGATCCTCGGTGCCGGCGGACTGGTGCTGCTGTCGCAGAGCGTCACCGAGATCCATGCGACCGTTGAAGGTGCCACCTCGACGCCGCGGGTGCGCGCGAGTCGCAGCGTGCTCGCGGTGGTGATACAGATCGCTCTGATCGACGTGGTGTTCTCGCTCGACTCGGTGTTCACCGCGGTCGGACTGGCTCGTCCCGATCAGGTCATCATCATGGCGGTGGCGCTCGTGCTCTCGGTGCTGGTCATGCTGTGGGCCTCCGGGCCGGTATCAAGGCTGATCGAGCGGCATCCGACCATCAAGGTGCTGGCGCTCTCGTTCCTGGTGCTGATCGGATCGGCGCTGGTCGGTCAATCCATCGGTTTCGAAGTGCCCAAGGGCTATCTCTACTTCGCGATGGCCTTCTCGGTCGCGGTCGAGCTGATCAATATCCGCGTGCGGCCCGGCCGCAAACCGCCGGTCTGCTAAGGCTCGCGCGCCAGGCCGGGGGCGGAGGGTGACAGCGGCCCGCCAAATTCATCGCGCCGCAGGCGGCTGTGCTTGTAGCTGTAGCCGAAATAAATCGTGAATCCGAGCAGGCTCCAGAGGACCAGGCGCCACCACGTGGCGTTGGGAAGCGAGTAGGCCATTGCGCTGCAGAACACGACACCGGCCCCTGCTACGTACCAGACTCCGCGCACCTTGAATGGCCGCGGCAGATCCGGCTGTGTGTAACGCAATACCACGACGCCGATGCAGACCACGATGAAGGCGACCAGCGTACCGATCGAGACCAGCTCGCCGAGAATGCCGATCGGCAGCAATCCGGCAAAGGTGGCGGCGAACACGCCCGCGATCGCGGTGGCGACATGCGGCGTCTTGAAGCGCGGATGCACGGCGCCGAAGGGCTTCCATAGCAGGCCGTCGTGCGACATCGTCAGCCAGATGCGCGCCTGCGGAATGATCATCGTGATGATGACCGAGGTCAGACCCGCGAGTGCGCCGACGATGACCCAGACTTTGAGCCACATGAGTTGCGGGTGCGGTTTGAGTGCCGCCACCACGGGAGCGGCATCGTTGAGCTGCGCGATCGGCACCAGGCCGGTCATGACGCTCGACATCAGGATATAGAGCAGGGTGCAGATGCCGAGGCTGCCGAGCATGCCCAGCGGCATGCCGCGCGCGGGGTCCTTGGCCTCCTGGGCCACGGTCGAGACGCCGTCGAAACCGATATAGGCAAAGAAGATGATCGCCGAGGCCTGGAAGATGCCGCTCCATCCGAACTGGCCGAAGATACCGGTGTTCTTGGGGATGTACGGCACCCAGTTGGCCGGATTGACGTAGAACGCGCCGAAGATGATCACCGCCACGACGATGCTGACCTTGATGGCGACGATGATGGTGTTGACGAAGGCCGATTCCTTGATGCCCTTGTAGCAAAGCGCCGCCGCGGCCAGCACGATCAAAATGGCTGGCACGTTGATGATGGCACCGGTGGCATGGACATCGAAGCCGTTATCGCCGCCGGCCAGCGGCGCGCTCGTGAGCGCATCCGGCAAGTGCAGGTGAAATACGTCGAGGAATGCCACGAAGTAACGGCTCCAGCCCACCGCGACCGTGGAGCAGGCCATCATGTATTCGAGCACCAGATTCCAGCCGACGAACCAGGCAGTGATTTCACCGAGCGTGGCGTAGCTGTAGGCGTAGGCGCTGCCGCAGACCGGTACCATGGCGGCGAATTCGGAATAGCACAGACCGGCGAACATGCAGCCGATGCCGGCGATGATGAAAGAGATTACGATGGCCGGACCGGCGTGCTGAGCGGCCGCCAGGCCGGTGAGCACGAAGATGCCCGTGCCAATGATGCCGCCGATACCGAAGGCGATCAGCGCCGGAACTCCGAGCGCGCGCACGAGCTTCTTGCTCGATGCTTCGTCCTGATAGTCCTGGATCGGCTTGGTGGCGAACAGTCCCTTCATCATGAGAGTTCCTGTGATGAGTCCAGTGAACGCACTGTACACCCTCGGCTCGATTTAGACGCGCTAAAGGTCCTTGAGGTCATCCGGTACATGCGGGGCCATCGTCTCGATAAGTGCTTCGTACACTTTTGGCGCGCCGGCAACGATGTTTGCCCCAAGGCGGTACTCCTTGCCACTCAAGGTGCCGACCCGTCCGCCGGCTTCCTGGATCATCAAGGTCCCCGCGGCCGTATCCCAGGGCTTGAGCCCCAGCTCCCAGAAACCATCGACGCGGCCGGCTGCGACATAAGCCAGATCGAGCGATGCCGAGCCGGGACGGCGAATGCCGGCGGTGACACGCGAGAGCGCGCGCAGCGTCGCGAAATAGCTGTCGGCCTCGCGTTCGTCGCTGCGATAGGGATAGCCGGTCGCAAGCAATGCGCCCTCGAGCGTGCGCTGCTTGCTGACGCGCATGCGCCGGTTCTCGAGATGCGCGCCCGCGCCGCGCACCGCCGTAAAAATTTCCTGGCGCATCGGGTCGTAGACTGTCCCGATCTCGAGCCGACCGCGCTGCTCGACCGCAATCGAGACTGCGAACACCGGAAAGCCATGCAGGAAATTGGTGGTGCCATCCAGCGGATCGATGATCCAGACGATCTCACTGTCGCCGCTGCGGCCGCTTTCCTCCGCCAGGAACGCATGCGCGGGATAGTGTTTGCGGACGATGTCGATGATCTCGCGCTCGGCGGCCTTGTCGATCTCGCTCACATAGTCGTTGCGGCCCTTGGAGGTGACCTCGAGGCTCTCCAGACGCACCAGGCTGCGGACGATGATCTCGCCGGCACGGCGTGCGGCGCGCACCGCGATATTGAGCAGAGGATGCATGGGGGGCATTAGGATAGCAGGTCGTGTCATACCCAATTCGCATGGTCCTGGTCGAGACCTCGCATCCGGGCAATATCGGAGCGGCTGCGCGCGCGCTCAAGAACATGGGGCTCGATGAGCTGGTGCTGGTGCGGCCGCGGCAGTTTCCGCATCCCGAGGCCGCCGCACGGGCCTCCGGCGCCGATGACGTGCTGTCGCATGCGCGTGTGGTGCCCGACTTGGCCACGGCGCTTACTGGTTGCGGGCTGGTGCTCGCGACCACGGCGCGCGAGCGCGATCAGTATTTCCGCGTGCTCGATGCCCGCACGGCCGCGCGGCGTCTGGTCGATGGTGCGAATCGCCAGCCGGTCGCTGTGGTGTTCGGTGCCGAGCGCAGCGGTCTCAGCAACGAAGAGCTCAACCAGGCGCATGCGCTGCTGCGCATCCCGGCGAATCCCGCTTACGCTGCGCTCAATCTGGCGATGGCGGTGCAGATCGTGAGCTATGAGATTCTTTGCGCCCGCAGTGGCGTGGGCGCCGCGGGTTCGGCGCCGCTCGAAACCTCGCGCACCGAGCCGCTCGCCACGCCCGAGGAGATGGAGCGGCTGTATGAGCACCTGGCGGTGGTGCTCGAGCAGATCGACTTTCGCGACCGCACGCAGCGCGGCACGCATCTCATGAACCGCCTGCGGCGGCTGCTGCAGCGCGCCGAGCTCGACACCAACGAGGCCAATATCCTGCGCGGCATCCTCACAGCCGTGCAGCAGCAGCGGCGCCGGGCAGGGGAACGCGCGTGACTGACGGCGCGCCGGTATACCTCGACTATGCGGCGACCTCGCCGGCCGACCCGCGCGTGGCGGCGGCCATGGCTGAGTGCCTCACGCAGTCGGGTGTGTTCGGCAATCCGGCTTCGCACCATCAGTATGGACGCCTGGCACGTGCGCGCGTCGAGCACGCTCGCGGACAGGTGGCAGCGTTGATCGGTGCCGCGGCGTCGCAGCTGGTCTGGACTTCGGGCGCCACCGAATCGAACAACCTGGCGATACTCGGCACCGCGCGGGCGGCTGCCGCGGCCGCTACGGGTAAGCCTCGCCACATCGTGACCGCGCGCACTGAGCACAAAGCGGTACTCGACCCGTGCCGGCGGCTCGAGCAGGAGGGTTGCCGCGTGACCTACCTGACGCCGGATTCGCAGGGGCTGATCGATCCGGCGCAGGTG
>DASYNV010000389.1:0-2814 GCA_036008365.1 Steroidobacteraceae bacterium
CGACATTTTCGAATTTCACCGTGCTGCCGGAGATCGCGGTCGCGAAAATCCGCGAGGACGCACCCTTTGACAAGGTGTGTTACATCGGTTGCGGCGTGACCACCGGCATCGGTGCGGTGATCAACACGGCCAAGGTGGAGGCGGGCGCCAACGTGGTGGTATTTGGCCTGGGCGGGATCGGCCTGAACGTGATCCAGGGCGCCAAGATGGCCGGCGCCAACAAGATCATCGGTGTCGATCTCAATAAGGGTCGCGAAGCCCTGGCCCGAAAGTTCGGCCTGACGCACTTCGTCGACCCCAAGGAAGTCAAGGGCGATCTGGTACCGCACCTGGTCGAGCTGACCGGCGGCGGCGCCGACTACAGCTTCGAGTGCGTCGGCAGCACGCAGCTCATGCGCCAGGCACTCGAGTGCTGCCATCGCGGCTGGGGTGTCTCGACCATCATCGGTGTCGCGGCCTCGGGGCAGGAGATCTCGACCCGGCCGTTCCAGCTCGTGACCGGCCGCCGGTGGCAGGGCACGGCCTTCGGCGGCTGTCGAGGCCGCACGCAGGTGCCCGGGATCGTCGACTGGTACATGGAGAAGAAGATCAACATCGATGATCTGATCACGCACAAGCTCAAGCTGGATAAGATCAACGACGGTTTTGATCTGATGACCCGGGGCGAGTCGATTCGCAGCGTCGTCGTCTACTGACCGCACTGTCGATGCCATGTCCCCGGGCGCTCGCGACGGAGAGGCGCAGCCGTGCAATTGGATAAGCTGATCGCGATCGACGTGCACACGCACGCCGAAGTGTCCTGCCGGCAACCGGCTGATCCCGAATGGCAGCGCTATGAGGATGCGGCCGGCAAGTACTTCAAGGCCGGCAAGCGCCCGACCATTGCCGAGACCGTTGCCTATTACCGCGAGCGCAAGATCGGCCTGATCATGTTCACGGTGGACTCCGAGTCGCAGCTCGGGAACCGGCGCATACCGAACGAAGAGGTCGCCGATGCCGCGCGCGAGAACAGCGACATAATGATCGCCTTCGCCAGCATCGATCCGCACAAGGGGCGCATGGGCGTGCTCGAGGCGCGACGCCTGATCGCCGACGGCGTGATCAAGGGATTCAAGTTTCATCCGACCGTCCAGGGGTTCTTCCCCAACGATCGCCTGGCCTATCCGCTCTACGAGCTGATCGCCGAGCACAAGCTGCCGGCGATCTTTCACAGCGGGCACTCCGGCATCGGTACCGGCATGCCCGGCGGCGGCGGCTTGCGCCTGAAGTATTCCAACCCCATTCACATCGACGATGTCGCGGTCGATTTCCCGGACATGACCATCATCATTGCGCATCCGTCGTGGCCGTGGCAGGACGAGGCGCTGTCGGTGTGCCTGCACAAGCCGAACGTCTACATCGACCTCTCCGGCTGGTCGCCCAAATACTTTCCACCGCAGCTGGTGCAGTACGCCAACGGCCAGCTCAAGCACAAGATGCTGTTCGGCTCGGATTTTCCGCTGATCACGCCGGACCGCTGGATCAAGGATTTCAACGAGGCTGCCTTCAAGCCCGAGGTGCGCGAGTTGATTCTGAAGCACAATGCCATCCAGGCCCTCAAGATCGCCGCATGAGCGATGCCAGCTTTCACTGGGACGATCCGCTGCAGCTCGAGCAGCAGCTCTCGAGCGAGGAGCGCCTGGTGCGCGATGCCGCGCGCGACTACGCGCAGTCGGCGCTGGTGCCGCGCGTGCTGGAGGCGTTTCGTCACGAACGCACCGATGTCGGCATCTTCAGGGAGATGGGCACGCTGGGCCTGCTCGGCTCGACGCTCGACAGCGAGTACGGCGGGGCAGGACTGAATCAGGTCAGCTATGGCCTCGTGGCGCGCGAGATCGAGCGCGTCGACTCGGGATTCCGCTCGATGATGAGCGTGCAGTCCTCGCTCGTGATCGTACCCATCTTGACCTTCGGCAGCGAGGCGCAGAAGCGTAAATGGCTGCCACCGCTCGCGCGCGGCGAACTGATCGGCTGTTTCGGGCTCACCGAGCCCGGCCACGGCTCGGATCCGGCCGGCATGCTCACCCGGGCGCGTCGCGTGCCGAACGGCTATCGCCTGACGGGCTCGAAGACCTGGATCACCAACAGCCCGATCGCGGATGTGTTCGTGGTCTGGGGCAAGACCGAGGACGGCGCGATCCGCGGCTTCATCCTGGAGAAGGGCCAGCAGGGCCTGTCGGCGCCGGTACTGCACGGCAAGGTCGGATTGCGTACCTCGGTCACCGGCCAGATCGTCATGGACGATGTATTCGTCGGCGAGGACAGCCTGTTGCCGGGCGCCACGGGTCTCAAGGGCCCGTTCACCTGCCTGAACTCGGCACGCTATGGCATTGCCTGGGGCGCGCTCGGAGCGGCGGAGTTCTGTTGGCACACCGCGCGGCAATACGTGCTCGATCGCCACCAGTTCGGCCGGCCGCTGGCGGCGAATCAGCTCATCCAGAAGAAGCTTGCCGACATGCAGACCGAGATCACGCTCGGGCTGCACGCGGTGCTGCGCCTCGGCCGCATGATCGAGCACGGCACGGCTTCGCCGCCGGCGATTTCGCTTTTGAAGCGCAACAATTGCGGCACGGCGCTGGAAGTGGCGCGCATGGCGCGCGACATGCATGGCGGCAACGGCATTTCCGAGGAATTCCATGTGATGCGCGTTCTCTCCAATCTCGAAACCGTCAACACCTACGAAGGCACCCACGACATTCACGCCCTGATTCTCGGCCGCGCCCAGACGGGCATCCAGGCGTTTATGTAACTCCCCGCCCCTGCCCGCGCGGCGAT
>DASYNV010000390.1:0-4342 GCA_036008365.1 Steroidobacteraceae bacterium
TCCGCCTGATCCCGGGTCCGTCCTCGATGTGGCTCGATGCGCGCGGACATCGGCTGCCCGCGCCGCTCTACCCGGGATTCGACACGCTCAGCACACTCGCGCATCTGCGGCAGACCGGGTTCGATCACTCCTGGTTCATCCTGAACCAGCGGATCATTGCCAAGGAGTTCTCGCTCTCAGGCTCGGAGCAGAATCCGGATATCACCTCCAGGAGCTGGCGCCAGGTGATCCGGCGCGCGACCGCCGGGGTTCCCGGTCCGGTCAAGGCCTTCCTCGAGCATGGCGAGGACTTCATCGTCGAGCGCGAGCTGCCGGCGCTGGTGGCGCGCATGAATGCGTTGGTCGCTGGCGCGCCGCTACTGGATCCATCAAGCGTCGAACGCGAAATCCGCGCGCGTGATCTGCAGCTCGACAACCCATTCTGCAAGGACCAGCAGATCGCGGCGATCCGCAATGCGCGTGCTTATCTCGGCGACAGGCTGACCCGCAGCGTGCCGCTGCACAAGATGCTTGATCCGAGCGCCGGTCCGCTGATCGCGGTGCGTCTGCATATCCTGACGCGCAAGACCCTGGGCGGCTTGCAGACCGATCTCGACGGCCGCGTGCTCGCGGGTGTGAGCGTGTCCGGCCGGCCCGTTCCGGGCCTCTATGCCGCCGGCGAGGCTGCGGGCTTTGGCGGTGGCGGCATGCATGGCTACCGCGCCCTCGAAGGCACCTTTCTCGGCGGCTGCATCTTCTCGGGCCGGGCCGCGGGGCGTGCGGCGGCTAAGGCGGTCGGTTGAGCTAAAATGAGGCTCTTTGTCCAAGGAGCTTGCATGAAGCCGCCAGTGAATGTTGCGATTACGGGTGCTGCCGGCCAGATCGGTTATGCCTTGGCCTTCCGCGTGGCTTCGGGAGCGATGCTCGGCCGCGACCAGCCGATCAATCTGCACCTGCTCGAGATCACGCCGGCCTTGCCGACCTTGGGCGGCGTGCTCATGGAGCTCAATGACTGCGCCTTTCCGACGCTCAGCAAGGTCGTTGCCACCGACGACGCGAAGGTTGCATTCCGCGACTGCCACGTGGCGATGCTGGTCGGCGCGCGGCCGCGCAGCGCGGGCATGGAGCGCAAGGACCTGCTGCTGGCCAACGCGCAGATCTTCTCGACGCAGGGCAAAGCACTCAATGAGGTGGCCGATCGCAAACTGCGCGTGCTGGTGGTCGGCAACCCGGCCAACACCAACGCACTGATCGCCTGCAGCAACGCGCCGGATCTCGACCGCCGCACTTTCACCGCGATGACGCGGCTCGATCACAACCGCGCCCTGTCGCAGCTTGCCGAGAAGACCGCTACGCACGTCAACGACATCCGCCGCCTCACGATCTGGGGCAATCATTCATCGACGCAATATCCCGACATCAGTCATGCGACCGTGCAGGGCAAACCGGCGCGCGACCTGGTGAATCAGAAATGGCTCGAGGAATATTTCATCCCGACCGTACAGCAGCGCGGCGCCGCAGTGATCAAGGCGCGCGGCTCCTCATCCGCGGCTTCGGCGGCCTCGGCCGCGATCGACCACGTCCGCACCTGGATGCTGGGGACTGCTCAGGGAGATTGGACCAGCATGGCCGTGCCGGCCGATGGCAGCTACGGTGTGCAGGAGGGCATCATCTATTCGTACCCCGTGACCTGCATCGGAGGCAACTACCAGATCGTGCAGGGCCTCGCGGTCGACGCGTTCAGCCGCGGACGCATGAGCGCCACCGAAGCCGAGTTGCGCGAGGAGCGCGACGGCGTCAAAGACCTGCTGCCCCGCCAGTGATGAACGCGAGCACGCCATGATCGGCGCGATCATTACCGTACTGTTCGTTCTCGCGGTGGTGTATCTCGCCTATCGTCGACTGCCGTTGCTGTCCTTCACCGTGGCCTTCACGGTACTGCTGGTCGCCTACGGCGCGTTCGGCAATCCGCCGGGCCTGTGGCTCGGCATGCTGGTGATTCTGCTGCTCTGTTTCTGGCTGCTCAATGTGCGGCCGCTCCGGATCGTGCTGATCAGCGGTCCGTTCATGAAGGCCTATCGGCGCCTGCTGCCATCGATGTCCGATACCGAGCGCGATGCGCTCGAGGCCGGCACGGTCTGGTGGGACGGCGAGCTGTTCACGGGCAATCCCGACTGGCGCCGACTGCAGGACGCACCGGCGCCGAAGCTCTCGGCCGAGGAGCAGGCGTTCCTCGACGGGCCCTGCAATACGCTCTGTCGCATGCTCGATGATTTCGACATCACGCACCGCCGCGGCGACATGCCGCCCGAAGTCTGGGAGTACATCCGCTCACAGCGCTTCTTCGCGATGATCATTCCACGCCGCTACGGCGGCCTGGAATTCTCGACCTATGCGCATTCGTGCGTACTGGTGAAGTTGGCCGCGCGCAGCGTGACCTGCGCCTCGACCGTGGCCGTGCCCAATTCACTCGGACCCGCCGAGCTGCTGGTGCACTACGGCACCGAGGAACAGAAGAATCACTACCTGCCGCGCCTGGCGCAGGGCCTCGAGGTGCCTTGCTTTGCGCTCACGGGCCCACGGGTCGGATCCGACGCGGCGGCGATTCCCGACACCGGCGTCGTTTGCCGCGGCATCTACCAGGGTCGCGAGATCGTCGGCCTCAAACTCAACTTCTCCAAGCGCTACATTACCCTGGCGCCGATCGCGACCGTGATTGGACTCGCCTTTCGCATGCTCGATCCGGAGCACCTGCTCGGCGACAAAGTGGACATCGGCATCACCTGCGCGCTGATCCCGCGCGACTCGCCCGGGCTCGAGATCGGGCGGCGTCACCTGCCGCTCAACATCCCGTTCCAGAACGGTCCGTTGCGCGGCACCGATGTGTTCGTGCCGCTCGATTGCATCATCGGCGGTTTGAAGATGGCCGGTCTCGGCTGGCGCATGCTGGTCGAGCAGCTCTCGGTCGGCCGCTGCATTTCCCTGCCCGCGAATGCCACCGGCGGCGCGCTGGCCGCAGTGGTCGCGACCGGCGCCTATGCGCGTGTGCGCCGCCAATTCAATACCTCGGTCGGCCGCTTCGAGGGCGTCGAGCAGGTGATCGCGCGCATGGTCGGCCTCACCTACATCATGGATGCCGCGCGCAGCGTCACCACCGCGGCCATCGACGCCGGCGAGAAGCCGGCGGTGCCGGCCGCCATTCTCAAGTATCATCTGACCGAGATGGGCCGCCGCGTCGGCAACGACGCCATGGACGTGCATGGCGGCAAGGGCATCATGCTGGGGCCGAAGAACTATCTCGGCCGCGGCTACCAGTCGATTCCGATCGCAATCACGGTCGAAGGCGCCAATATTCTCACGCGCAGCCTGATCATCTTCGGTCAGGGTGCGATCCGGTGCCATCCGTTCGTGCTGCGCGAGATGACCGCGGCGCGCGACTCCGATCATCGGCGCGGCGTGGCCGAGTTCGATCGCGCGTTGTTCGCCCACATGGGTTTCGCGATATCGAATGCCATGCGCTCGCTGGTCATGGCGCTGACTTTCGCGCGCTTCGAGCGCGTGCCCGCACACGGCGCGACGCGTCGCTACTACCAGCACATCGAGCGCTTCAGTGCCTCGTTCGCGTTTTCGACCGACCTGGCGATGCTGAGTCTCGGCGGGTATCTCAAGAAGAAGGAAACGATCTCGGGCCGGCTCGGCGACGTGCTGTCGGCCATGTACCTGGCCTCGATGGTGCTCAAGCACCACGACAATCGCGGCGGTCCCCCCGAGGAACTGCCCGCGGTCGAGTGGGCGTGCCGCGAGCTGCTCTACCAGGCCCAGGAACAGTTGCACAGCGTGCTGCGCAATCTGCCGAGCCGGCCGATCGCGGCGCTGGCGCGGTTACTGATCTTTCCGCGCGGCCTGACCTACTTCGCGCCCGCCGACCGGTTGGGGCGCAGGGTGGCGGACCTGGTGCTCAACAACACCGCCACGCGCGCCTACTTCAGCCGCCTGCTGTATGAGGTCGATGAGCCCGGCAACCTGCTCGCGGCGCTGCAGAACGTGCTCGAGATGGCATCGATGGCAGAGTCGATCGAGCGCAAGCTGCGGGTCGAGGGGACCAAGACCGGTCGCATCAGCGCGCTCGATCTGGCGGCGCAGATCGAGCAGGCGCGCGCGCTCGGCATCCTGAGCGAGCACGAGTCGCAATTTCTGAGCGATTACGACCGCAAGGTCATGGACATCGTCAACGTCGATGACTTCGAGTCGCACGAGCTGGGAATGATGACGCTACCGGACCCCAAGGCATCAGATGCGGCGGCGGTGGCTGAGGTCGACTTTGGCCTGCCTGCGGCGCTCAATCAATAATGTATCTGCAATT
>DASYNV010000391.1:0-7180 GCA_036008365.1 Steroidobacteraceae bacterium
CGATATCAGCGTCGAGCTCAAGAACCCCGAGTACGCAACCACGAGCGCCATCCGCAAGGTGCTGTTGAGCTATCAGGGCAGCGGCGGGGTATTCGATACGCTGCGACAGGCGGTCACCTTCACCGGCTATATCTCCGCCACCGACGATCTGCCGGTCCCGCTGCAGCAGGCGCGGGGTGCACTCGATGCCGCGCTCGGTGAGATCGGACGCGAATCGGGCGGCAAGCTCAAGGTTGCGATGCAGGATCCCGACCACGACCCGGCGCTGGCGGCGCGCCTGCCCAAGGAATTCGGTTTCAGGCCAATCGCGATGAGCCTCACGGACACCAGGCCGTTCTGGTTCTACATGACGATGGGCGATGAGCGCGGCACCGAGGAAGTGCCGTTACCGGCCGAGCTCGATCAGGCCAGCTTCAAGTCGGCGCTCGAAGCGGCGGTCAAGCGGCTTGCGCCGGGCTTTCTCAAGACCGTCGCCGTCGTGAGCTCGCAGCCGCCCGAACAGGGCATGATGCCTGGCGCCGGTGGCGGCCGGACGTTCTCGACGTTGCGGCGCTCACTGGCGGATTCGGCGCGCTGGCTCGATGCCGATCTCAAGAGCGGCCAGGTGCCTGCCGAGGCTGATCTGCTCATGGTGCTCGACCCGGTGGCACTCGACACTAGGCAGGTATTCGCGATCGATCAGTTCCTGATGCAGGGCGGTACGGTGCTGCTGGCCGCGGCACCGACCGATGTGGTGGTGGAGCAGAGTATTCTCGCCCGGCCCGTCAATTCCGGTCTCGAGGATTGGCTGGGGCACTTCGGACTCAGCTACGGCAAGGGCCTGGTGCTCGATCAGCAGAGCGGTGCGCTGCCAATCCCGGTTCAGCGCAACGTCGGCGGATACACCGTCGATGAAGTCGAATTGGCCAAGTATCCCTACATTGTCGATGTGCGCGGCCGCGGCCTGAACGCCGTCAGCCCAATTACCGACAGCCTGGGCCAGATCGATGTCCCCTGGGCAGCGCCGCTGCTGGTCGATCCGCAGCACAATCAGGGCCGGCGTGTGACGCCGCTGCTGCGGTCGTCAAATCTGAGCTGGGTTTCCGCCTCGACCGACCTGATGCCCGACTACGAGAGTTTCCCCGACGCGGGATTCGTGACCGGCAAACCCGCCGGTCCGCAGACGCTCGCAGTGATGGTGGAGGGCCGGTTCGAGTCGATGTTCAAGGACACGCCTTCGCCGCTACTGCCGCCGGCACCACAAATGCCCGCGTCCGTCGCGGGCAAATCGGCGGCCAAATCGCTGCAAGGCGTCAAAGGCCAGCCGAACCCGGCTGCGGATGCCGCCCAGGCCAAGCCCGGCATCGATCGCGTGATTCAGCACTCGCCCGAATCGGGCCGCCTGATCCTGCTGGGTTCGAGCGCGATGCTCAGCGATCAGGCAATCCGACTGATCAGCGAGACGTTTGGTACCACGTACGGCAAGCCCACGGAGTTCGTGCAGAACATGGTGGAATGGTCGCTGGAGGACCAGGGCCTGCTCAGTATCCGCGGCCGCGAGCATTTCGCCCGCACACTGGTGCCCTTGAGCCGGCAGGCGCAGTCGTTCTGGGAATATCTCAACTATGCCGCGGCGCTCGCCGGCGTGGCCTTGATCTGGCTGCTCAATCGGCGCCGGCGGCGGCTCGCGGGCCGGCGTCAGCGGCAGCTGCTCGAGCAGGTCTGAGGCCATGCGCCGCTCCATTACGCCCCTGATCGCGGTGCTGGTGCTGCAGCTGGTTCTGGCACTGGCGCTGCTCATGCGTCGCGACCCGCTGGCCGGCGCCAGGAGCGACACGCCGCTGGTCCGGGCAGATGCCGTCAAAGGCGCCGATCAGATCGTGCTCGAGAGTAGACCCGCTGCGGCGGCGACTCTGGCCCAATCGGCGAGTCCGAGTGGTGTCGCAGCGTCCGAATCCACCCGCATCGTGCTCAAGAGGAAGGATGGCGCCTGGGTGCTGCCGGATGCCTTCGATGCACCGGCCGACGGCGCCAAGGTCAGCTCGCTGCTCGATCGGCTGGTCGCGTTGAAGCGCGGACTGCCGATCGCGACCAGTGAATCGGCGCTGCGGCGTTTCAAGCTGCTCGATGACAATTTCGAGCGCCGGCTGGTGTTGAGCGCGGGCGGCAAGACGCTCGGTACCGTGTATTTCGGCAGCTCCCCCGGGCTGCGCAAGTCCGACGCCCGCGCGGACGACGATCGCGGCGTGTACGCGGTGGATCTGCCCACCTACGAACTGCCGACCGACCTCGGCGCGTGGCTCAACGAGGATCTGCTGAAGGGCGATTCCAGCCATCTGGCCGAGATCGACGTCACCGGCGCGGCGCGCGATACGATCCAGTTGGTGCGGCAGAAGGGCGGCGACAAGCAGCCCGATAGCTGGAGCGACCCGTCCCTCAAGGGCGAGCAGCGCATCGACAGCGCCCACGCCCAATCCCTGGTGCAGCAGGTGGGACAGCTGCGCGTCGACGCCGTGCTTGGCACCGCGGCAAGGCCGGAATGGCAGCAGGACCATCCTGCGGTGACCCTGACCCTCAGGGATGACAAGTCGCAGAGCATCCAATGGACGCTGTCCAAGCCCGCCAGCGGCGACTTCTACGTGCTCAAGAGCTCGTCGCACCCGTGGTATTTCTCGATCGGCGCTGCGCTCGGGAAGCAGGTGATCGACGCCAGCAGCCGCGATGCACTCATTGTGGCGGCAAAGCCTTCGCCCGCCTCCGGCGGCAAGACCTGATCGTTTGTGCGCCGCAGCAGGGCGTTGACTTGCCTGCGGTTGCTACCTAGAATCGCCGGCCTTTGTTGGTCAGGCCCGTTGTCTGCCTGACCCCAAAATTGGGATTCGACACGCCGGGCCGTCCTGTCATAGGACGGCCCGGTGCTTCTCATGAGCCGCCACATTATTCGATTTGGAATGCTGGAGTCCGAATGGCCACTACAGGTCAACTGATCCGTCAACCGCGGCAGGTGCGCGCCGAGAAGACCAAGGTGCCGGCGCTCGGAGCCTCGCCGCAGAAGCGCGGTGTCTGCACCCGCGTCTACACCACTACCCCCAAGAAGCCGAACTCGGCGCTGCGCAAAGTCGCGCGCGTACGGCTGACCAACGGCTACGAAGTGTCCAGCTACATCGGCGGTGAAGGCCACAATCTGCAGGAGCATTCGGTGGTGCTGATCCGCGGCGGCCGCGTCAAGGATCTTCCGGGCGTGCGCTACCACACCGTGCGCGGCACGCTCGACTGTGCCGGCGTCGGCAACCGCAAGCAGGGTCGCTCGAAATACGGCGCCAAGCGGCCCAAGAAATAACAGAGGTATTCACGCATGTCCCGTCGCGCCGCGGCACCGAGCCGCACCATTCTCCCGGACCCGAAATTCCACAGTGACATGCTGGCGAAGTTCATGAACGTCGTCATGCACAGCGGCAAGAAGTCCGCGGCCGAGCACATTCTCTATGGCGCCATCGAGCGCATCGGCGAGAAGACCGGCCGCAAGGGTCCCGAGGCCATTGAGCTGCTGTCGCAGGCGCTCGACAACGTCAAGCCAGTGGTGGAAGTGAAATCGCGGCGCGTCGGCGGTGCCACCTACCAGGTACCGGTTGAAGTTCGTGCCAGCCGCCGCCAGACACTGGCGATGCGCTGGGTGATCGAGGCCGCGCGCGAGCGCAGCGAGAAGTCGATGGCGTTCCGTCTGGCTCACGAGCTGCTCGATGCGGCGGAAAACCGCGGCGCCGCCGTGCGCAAGCGCGAAGACACGCACCGCATGGCCGAGGCCAACAAGGCCTTCGCGCACTATCGCTGGTAAGAGCGATACAAGGAGCAGGAGCAGATCGTGGCACGTGTGACGCCCATTGAGCGCTATCGGAACATCGGCATCTCGGCGCATATCGACGCCGGTAAGACGACGACCACCGAGCGCATCCTGTTTTACACCGGTGTGTCGCACAAGATCGGCGAAGTTCACGACGGCGCGGCGGTCATGGACTACATGGAACAGGAGCAGGAGCGCGGCATCACGATCACCTCGGCCGCCACCACCTGCTTCTGGAGCGGGATGGACAAGAGCTTTCCCGAACACCGCATCAACATCATCGACACGCCCGGCCACGTCGATTTCACGATCGAGGTCGAGCGCTCGCTGCGTGTACTCGACAGCGCCGTGGCGCTGTTCGATTCGGTGGCCGGCGTGCAGCCGCAGTCCGAGACGGTCTGGCGGCAGATGAACCGATATAGGGTGCCGCGCATCGCCTTCGTCAACAAGATGGATCGCGCCGGCGCGAATTTCATCCGCTGCGTCGACATGATCCGCTCGCGCCTGCGCGCCAATCCGATTCCGATCCAGCTGCCGATCGGCGCCGAGGAGAAGTTCGAGGGCGTGATCGATCTGATCCGCATGAAGGCCATCTACTGGGACATGGAAACCCAGGGCATGAAGTTCGAGTTCCGCGAGGTCCCCGCGACAATGCGGGCGGAGGCCTTAGAATACCGCAACAGGATGATCGAGGCCGCGGCCGAGGGCGATGAGGATCTCATCACCAAGTACCTCGAGGGCAAGGCACTCACCGACGAGGAGATCAAGCGCGGCCTCAAAGCGCGCTCGCTCAAGAACGAGGTGGTGCTGTGCATGTGCGGTACGGCGTTCAAGAACAAGGGCGTACAGGCGCTGCTCGACGCGGTGATCGAGTTCATGCCCTCGCCGGTGGAGATGCCGGAGGTCAAGGGCATCAACTCGGATGGCGAGCCGATCACGCGCAAGGCCGATGACAACGAGCCCTTTGCGGCGCTGGCCTTCAAGATCCTGAACGATCCCTTCGTCGGCAACCTGACCTTCTTCCGTGTCTATTCCGGCACGCTCAATTCCGGCGACACCGTCTATGTCCCGACCAAGGACCGCAAGGAGCGCATCGGCCGCCTGCTGCAGATGCACGCCAACGAGCGCAGCGAGATCAAAGAGGTTCGCGCCGGCGACATCGCCGCGGCCGTCGGACTCAAGGACGTGATCACGGGCGACACGTTGTGCGATCTCGAGGAGGTCATCACGCTCGAGAAGATGGTGATTCCGATCCCCGTGATCTCGGTGGCGGTCGAGCCGAAGACCAAGGCCGATCAGGAAAAGATGGGCATGGCGCTGCAACGCCTGGCGAAGGAAGACCCTTCGTTCCGCGTCTCCACTGACGAGGAATCCGGCCAGACGATCATCTCAGGCATGGGCGAGCTGCACCTCGAGATCATCGTCGACCGCATGAAGCGCGAGTTCAAGGTCGAGGCCAATGTCGGCAAGCCGCAGGTCGCGTACCGCGAAACCATCCGCGGCACGGTCGAGTCCGAAGGCAAGCATGTCAAGCAGTCCGGCGGCCGCGGCCAGTACGGTCACGTCTGGCTCAAGATCCAGCCGAACGAGACCGGCAAGGGTGTCGAGTTCATCAATGGCGTCACCGGCGGATCGGTGCCGCGCGAATTCATCCCGGCAGTCGAGAAGGGCGTGATCGAAGCCTGCAACACCGGCGTCATCGCAGGCTACCCGGTGGTCGATGTGAAGGTCACGCTGTTCGATGGCTCGTACCATGACGTCGACTCGGACGAGATCTCGTTCCGCATGGCGGCCATCTTCGGTTTCAAGGACGGCTTCCGCCGCGCCAAGCCGGTGATCCTCGAGCCGATCATGAGGGTCGAGGTCGTGACGCCCGAGGATTACATGGGCGATGTGATCGGCGACCTCAATCGCCGCCGCGGCCAGATCATGAGCATGGAGGACACCCCGGCGGGCAAGACCGTCACCGCCGAAGTGCCGTTGTCCGAGATGTTCCAGTACGCGACCACGGTGCGCTCGATGAGCCAGGGCCGCGCCACCTTCACGATGGAGTTCGGCAAGTACATGGAAGTGCCGTCGAACATCGCGGAAACGATCATCAAGAAGTAGCACGGAACGAGATTTCTCTTTGCTGCCGTCCTGCGTTGTGTAAGAGATTTGCGAGAGGTTTACGACTATGTCCAAGGAAAAGTTCGAACGCACCAAGCCGCACGTGAACGTGGGGACGATAGGGCATGTGGATCACGGCAAGACGACGCTGACGGCGGCGCTGACCAAGGTGATGGCCGAGACGAACGGCGGCACCTTTGTGGCCTACGATCAGATCGACAAGGCACCGGAGGAGAAGGCGCGCGGGATCACCATTTCCACCGCGCACGTGGAGTATCAGAGCAAGGCTCGCCACTACGCGCACGTGGACTGCCCGGGGCATGCGGACTACGTGAAGAACATGATCACCGGTGCGGCGCAGATGGATGGGGCGATTCTGGTGGTGTCGGCGGCGGACGGGCCGATGCCGCAGACGCGTGAGCACATTTTGTTGGCGCGCCAGGTGGGGGTGCCGTACATGGTGGTGTACATGAACAAGGCCGACATGGTGGATGACAAGGAGCTGCTGGAGCTGGTGGAGATGGAAGTGCGCGAGCTGCTGACCACCTACAAGTTTCCAGGAGACAAGACCCCGATCGTGATCGGCAGTGCGCTCAAGGCGCTGGAAGGGGACAAGAGCGAGATCGGTGTGCCGTCGGTGGTGAAGCTGGTGGAGGAGATGGACAGGTTCATCCCGGTGCCGAAGCGGGATATCGAGAAGCCGTTTTTGATGCCGGTGGAGGATGTGTTTTCGATTTCCGGGCGCGGCACGGTGGTGACCGGACGGATCGAGCGGGGCATCGTGAAGATCAACGATGAGGTAGAGATCATCGGGCTGAAGGCGACCACCAAGACGATCTGCACGGGCGTGGAGATGTTCCGCAAGCTGCTGGATGAGGGACGCGCCGGGGATAACGTCGGGGTGCTCTTGCGCGGCACCAAGCGCGAGGAGGTCGAGCGCGGGCAGGTGCTGGCGAAGCCGGGGAGCATCACCCCGCACACGCAGTTCGAGTGCGAGGTGTACGTGCTGACCAAGGAGGAGGGCGGACGGCACACGCCGTTCTTCAAGGGCTATCGGCCGCAGTTCTACTTTCGCACCACCGATGTGACCGGGATGATCGAGTTGCCGGGCAATACCGAGATGGTGATGCCGGGGGACAATATTCAGATGACGGTGGAGCTGATCGCACCGATCGCGATGGAAGAGGGGCTGCGCTTTGCGATTCGCGAGGGCGGTCGCACCGTCGGCTCCGGTGTCGTTTCCAAGATTCT
>DASYNV010000392.1:0-2569 GCA_036008365.1 Steroidobacteraceae bacterium
CCTGCCGAGTACGGTGGCGGCGGGGGCGATTTCTTGCACCACGTCATTCTTCACGAGGAGATGGGCTATTCGCTGGCCGGCGCCAGCATGGGCGGCGGCCTCGGCATCGACGGCTCGAGCTATCTCATCCTGGCGGGCGGCACGGAGGAGCAGAAGCGCGAGTGGCTGCCCAAATACGCGAGCGGCGAGACCATCGCCGAGGCCTGTTTCACCGAGCCGCAGTCCGGGAGCGACGTCGCCGGCTTCCGCACATTCGCGAAACGAGAAGGCGACGACTATGTGATCAACGGCAACAAGATCTGGATCACGAACGGCAACCTCTGCACGATGGTGCCCGTGGTGTGCAAGACCGATCCAGAGAGCGGTGCGAAGGGTATGAGCGTGCTGCTGGTGGACGTCGATACGCCGGGCGTGTCCCGCAGCCGGCCAATCGAGACGCTGCATCGGGGCTGCGCGAACGAGACCGAATTCTTCTTCGAGAACGTCCGCGTGGGCCGTGAGCGGTTGCTCGGCGGCCGCGAAGGGGGTGGATTCAAACAGGTCATGGGGGTGCTGAACGACATGCGGGTCGCCGAGGGAGCGCGCTACCTGGCGGCCGCCGAGCTTGCGTTCTCACTCGCGCTGGAGTTCGTCAAGACCCGTAAGGCTTTCGGCCAGCGCATTCTCGACTTTCAGAATACGCAGTTCCGCCTCGCGGAGATGAAGACCGAGCTCACGGTGGGGCGCGCATTCCTGGATCAGACGCTCGGGAAAATCAAGAGCGGCTCCCTGACCGGCATCGATGCGTCGATGGCGAAGATGTGGCTCTCGGAGCTCGAGTTCCGGGTTGCGGACGGGTGCCTGCAGCTGCACGGCGGCATGGGTTATGCGCACGAGACGCCGATTTCGGCGATCTGGACGCATGCGCGAGTGCATCGAATCCTGCTGGGTACCTCCGAGATCCATCGTGTGCTCATCGGCAAGAGCCTGGGCTGACGCCGACTGCAGAGCGTAGCTCTCAGGCCACCTTCGCCGTCTTTACGCTGTCGAACGATCCGAGCAACTTGGACAGCTCCGCCTCGTACCTCTCGATGCTCTCCGCCTTGACGTGGCCGTAGCCTCGGATCATGTCCGGCAGCGCCGCGATGCTCGCGACCAGCGCCTGGTTGTCCCGATTCAGCACCGGCAGGATGCCCTCGATGGTCTTGCGATAGTCCTCGATGAGTCGCCGCTCGGTCCTCCGCTCCGCCGCATATCCGAATAGGTCCATGCGAGTGCCGCGCAGGCCCTTGAGGCCGCTCAGCACCTTGAATGCCTTGAGCATCCACGGCCCAAACGCGAGTTTTCTGGGTTTTCCCGTGACCTTATCGCGGGGATTGAAGAGCGGCGGCGACAGATGCACTTTGAGCTTGTAATTCCCGGCGAACTGCTGCGCCAGACGGCGCTCGAAATCACCGTTGGAATACAGTCGAGCCACTTCGTACTCGTCTTTGTAGCTCATGAGCTTGGAGAGCGAGATCGCGACCGCTTGCGTAACCGCCGTCGATCCCGGCACCTCGGTACCCTCTCGCTCGCGGACCTTACGCACGAAATCGGCGAACGACTGCGCATAGGCCGCGTTCTGGTACTCGGTGAGGTGCCTGACCCGACGCGCGATTATCTGCTCGAGCGTTTCGGAAATCGGCTCCTCCCCGGTCTCGTCTCCGCCCGCCTGAGCGAGCATCGCCGCGAGCCGGGCCGGATCGTGCGCCGCGAGGCGCCCCCAATTGAGGGCATGCAGGTTCGCCTCGATCGCGACACCGTTCAATCGAATTGCCTGTTCGATCGCCGCGAGCGAGATCGGCATAAAGCCCTTTTGCACCGCAAATCCGAGCATTAGAATATTCGTCGCGATGCTGTCTCCGAGCAGGCGTACGGCCGACGATGTCGCCGGCACCGACGAGACACGATCGCGACCCACCCGCTGCACCAGGACATTGAGCAGCTTGCCCTGCGAGAGGTCGATGGCCTGGTTGGACTGAAACTGCGCCGTCGGCACCACATCGTCGTTGACGACGATCCGGGCCGTTTCGCCCCTGACGAGATCGAGCGTCGCTTGGCCCGTCGTCACGACGAGATCGCAGCCGATCACGAGATCCGCGGATTCCTCCCACAGGCGCGTCGCGAACAGCTTGTCCTTGGACGCGCCGATGCGCAGATGCGTGACCACGGCGCCGCCCTTCTGCGCCATGCCGGTGATGTCCATGACGCTCGCGGCCTTGTCGTCGAGATGCGCCGCCATGCCGAGGATCGATCCCACCGTGAGCACACCCGTGCCGCCGATACCCGTGATGAGCACGTTATAGGCATCGGTCAGCGGCGGGCTCACGGGCTGCGGCATGGCCTCGAAGACGGCGCTGAGTTCGCCGGCCGATTTGGCCGCTTCACCCTTGCGGGGCGAGCCCCCGTGCAACGAGACGAACGAGGGACGGAACCCATCGAGACAGCTGAAATCCTTGTTGCAGTTCGACTGGTCGATCTTGCGCTTGCGTCCGAACTCAGTATCGACCGGCTGCACGCTGACGCAATTGGACTTCTTGTTGCAGTCGCC
>DASYNV010000393.1:0-4230 GCA_036008365.1 Steroidobacteraceae bacterium
CTGCCAATGCGGGCAATCGTGGTCGCGCTGCGCGCGGCCGCGGCGGCGATTGCCGCGGCGTTGGCAGCCGGCGCGCAGAAGCACAACTCGTAGTCCTCGCCACCCTCGAGCGACAGCCGCCAGGCCGAATCGCCCAAGGCCTGGCGCAGCGCCTGCGATACCGGCAGGCGCTCGAGCTCGATGCTGGCAGCGCAGCCTGAGGCTCGCAGCAGACGCTGCGCGTCCACATACAGGCCGTCGGACACGTCGATGCAGGCGCTCGCGAGGCCGCGCAGCGCTGCACCGAGTTGCACGCGCGGCTGCGGGTATTCGAAGCGTTGCCGCAGACAGTCCGCCGCATCGGCTGTGGTGTGCAGCTCGCCACGCAGCACTTTCAGGCCCGCCGCGGCATCGCCGACGTGGCCACTGACGTAGAGCGCATGACCGGCCTGAGCGCCATCGCGGCGCAGCGCCTGCCCGCTTGGCACGACACCGGCCTGCATCACCGTGATCGACAGCGGCCCGCGACTGACGTTGCCGCCGACCAGCGACACGCCATGCGCCTTCGCCAGCGCGCCGAAACCGGCCGAGAATGCCTCGAGCCAGCTCTCATCGGCTTGCGGCAGGTTCAGCGACAGCAGCGCCCAGTTCGGGCTGGCTCCCATGGCCGCGATATCGCTCAAGTTGACGGCGAGCGCACGATGTCCGAGCGAGTGGGCGGGCGCCCCCGGCAGGAAATGCACACCCTCGATCAGCGCATCGGTCGTGAGCACCAGCTCTTCGTCCGCCGCGACGCGCAGCAGCGCGGCGTCATCGCCGATCCCGAGCAGTACGTCGGCGCGGTTTGCGCCCAGCCCGCGGAAGAAGCGCTGGATCAGGTCCGCTTCCGAGATCATCGAGATCAGCGCTCTTCCGGGCGCCACAGGCGCGCGGCGCGATCGAGGACCCCATTGACGAACTTATGACCATCGGTCGCACCGAAGCGGCGCGCCAGCCCGACGGCTTCGTTGATGACGACGCGAAAGGGCACATCGGGACGGCGCTGCAGCTCATAGCTGCCGATCAGCAGCAACGCATGCTCGATCGGATCGAGCTGCACGGGCTTGCGATCCAGCAGCGGCGCGAGTGCAGCATCGAGCAGCTCGCGCTGCTCGCACACGCCTTGGATGAGAGTGCCGAAATAATCGGCGTCGGCACGCGCCATGTCCGGATCGGCGGCGAATTCCTGTGCCAGATCCTGCCAGGGGCACTCATTGAGTTGCCAGCGATACAGCGCCTGCAGCGCCAGCTTCCTCGCCACGGTCCGAGCGCCCGAACCGCGCTCCGCACGGCTGCTCACGTGATCGCTCCGATGAGCGCTCCAATCGCAATCGTCAATCCCATCGCGAGCGCACTCCACAGACTCACACGCAGCGCGCCCTTGAGCGGCGACGCGCCGCCGGCGCGCGCCGCGACCGCACCGAGAGTCGACAGCGACAGCAACGCGCCGACTACGATCACCGGCACGCGGGCGCTGGCCGGAGCGAGCCACAGCAGCAGCAGCGGCCAGATGGCGCCGGCGGTGAAACTCGAGGCCGAGGCCGCCGACGCGGTCACCGGCCGTGCGCGCAGAGTGCTCGAGAGTCCGAGCTCATCGCGTGCGTGTGCGCCGAGTGCATCGTGTGCCATCAACTGCAGCGCCACTTCGCGCGCCAGCGCCGGCTGCAGTCCACGCTGCACATAAATGCCGGCCAGTTCGGCGCGTTCAGCCTCTTCATGGCTTTCGAGCTCGCGCCGCTCGCGCTCGAGATCGGAGCGCTCGCTGTCAGCCTGCGAACTCACCGAGACATACTCGCCGGCTGCCATCGACATCGCGCCGGCCACCAGTCCCGCGATACCGGTCACGAACATCTGGCGGTTCGAAGCATGCGTCGCCGCCACACCGGTCAGGAGGCTCGCCACCGAGATGATGCCGTCGTTGGCGCCCAGCACGGCAGCCCGCAACCAGCCGGCGCGATTGACGTAGTGGCGCTCGAAAATATGTCGCGGCATGGCCTCTGTAATCCTGATCGCCGCGGCGCTATGCGCGACGCGGCGCGGACGCACCGCTGCCACCGCCGTGACTACCGCCGCGCGGCGCATGTCGCCGGCGCCACCGCACGCCCCAGGCAACGCCGTGCCAGACTCCCAAGAACACCAGCCACAGTACCACTCCGACGATCAGGGCGAACAGCAGACTCTGCGAGGTCAAGGTGAACCCGGGCTCATAGATACTCCAGGTCGAGCGCGCCAGCGCTACATCGCCATGCCTCAGAAGATATGCGCACTGGTGGTAGAGGTCGGTGTCGAGCCCGTGCAACAGCGCGCGCAGTCGCTCGGCCGCGTCGAGCATGCCCTGCAGCGCGGCGCCTTCGCCGCGGAACGTCGGATCCGTGCTGTGCAGGTGATACTGCACCAGCGCCGCGAGATTGCCGCCGTGCTCGCGGTCGGCTATCTGCTGGAAGGGCGCCAGATCGGCCAGAACCTGATCCAGCCGGCCGCCGGCCCGCTGCCGATACTGCACGATGAAACTCGGCACGCAGCCGGCAACGACCACCGCGCACAACAGCACGATCCGATCCAGCACGCCGCGAATGACGGCCACCTTTATCTCCTCACTTCGGCTTGCGGTCGGCAGCGTCGAGGCCCGGCAGCAGCGGCAACTGATCCTGCTCCAGCTTGCTCTCGCGCCGGCGGCGATGGTGGCGCAGCCGCTCGATTTCCTCTCGAAATGCCTCGACGTCCTGGAAGCTGCGATAAACCGAGGCAAAGCGCACGTAGGCAACTTCGTCCAGGTGACGCAGCTCTTCCATCACGAGCTCGCCCACGGTGCGCGCCGGTACTTCGCGCTCGCCCAGCACCCGCAGCTTGTGACACACGCGCCCGACCGCTGCCTCGATCGCCTCGGAGCTGACCGGCCGCTTCTCGAGCGCCTTGCTCATGCCGCTGCTGAGCTTGTGCTCGTCGAACGGTTCGCGGCTGCCATCGCTCTTGACCACGCGCGGCATCAGCAGTTCGGCGGTCTCGAAGGTCGTGAAGCGCTCGCCACAGCTCAGACACTCGCGGCGGCGGCGGATCTGGCGGCCATCCGCCGTCAGCCGCGAGTCCGTCACCTTGGTCTCGATGTGGCCGCAGAAGGGACAATGCACCGACTGCCCCGCGTTGCGTTCAGTCCCCGTACACCGGGAATCGCCGGCACAGGGCAGACACTTCGCCGCGCACGCGCGTGACGACTTTCTCGGCACCGCCGTCGTCGAGCACGTCGGCGATCCAATCGGCCACCTGGCGGATCTCGGGTTCGCGAAAGCCGCGCGTGGTCGAGGCCGGCGTGCCGAGGCGCAGGCCGCTCGCGATCATCGGCGGCCGCGGATCGTTCGGCACCGCATTCTTGTTGACCGTGATGTGCGCCCGGCTCAGGGCCGCATCCGCATCCTTGCCGGTGATCTCGCGGCCGATCAGGCTCAGCAGGAACAGATGATTGTCGGTGCCGCCCGAGACGATGTTGAAGCCGCGCTTCACCAGCGCCTCGCACATGGCACGCGCGTTCGCGACCACCTGTGCCTGGTATTGCTTGAACTCGGGCTGCAGCGCCTCGAGCAGCGCCACGGCCTTGGCCGCGATCACATGCATCAACGGGCCGCCCTGCGTGCCCGGAAACACCATTGAGTTGAGCTTCTTGGTGAGGGTATCGTTGGCACGCGCCAGGATCAGTCCGCCGCGCGGGCCCCGCAGCGTCTTGTGCGTGGTCGTAGTCACCACGTCGGCGTAGGGTAGCGGGCTCGGGTAGTGGCCAGTGGCGACGAGCCCCGCCACGTGCGCCATGTCAACGAACAGCAGCGCGCCCACGCTGTCGGCAATGGCGCGAAATCGCGGCCAGTCGAGCACGCGCGAGTAGGCCGAGAAGCCGGCCACGATCATCTTCGGACGGTGTTCACGCGCCAGCGACTCGATCTGCTCGTAGTTGATCAGGCCGGTGTCCGGATGCACGCCGTACTGGTGCGCCTGGAACAGCTTGCCGGAAAAATTCACTTTGGCGCCGTGGGTCAGATGGCCGCCGTGATCGAGACTCATGCCGAGGATGGGATCGCCCGGCGACAGCAACGCCAGGTACACGGCCGCGTTTGCCTGTGAACCCGAGTGCGGCTGCACGTTGACATAGTCGGCGCCAAACAGCTTCTTGGCGCGATCGATCGCAAGCTGCTCGGCGATGTCGACGAATTCGCAGCCGCCGTA
>DASYNV010000394.1:0-11456 GCA_036008365.1 Steroidobacteraceae bacterium
ATCCGCAGATCGAATACTCCGAGCCGCTGGTGACGCGGGAATTCACCTTCGGTATCGACGAGCGCACCTTCGCCGACGGCACGGTCGGCACCACCGTCGACGAAGCGCAGGTCCGCGAGATCGCGCGGCAGCTGCGCGCCGGCAAAGTATCGGCGGTGGCGATCTGCCTGCTCAACAGCTACCTCAATCCGCAGAACGAGCGGCACGTGCAGCGGTTGCTGGCGGACGCCGCGCCGGAAATCTTCATTTCGCGCTCGAGCGATGTCGCGCCACAGATGCGCGAGTACCTGCGCGCCAGCACCGCCGCGGTCAACGCCTACGCGCTGCCGATCTCCGGACCGTACCTGGAGGCGCTCGCGGTGCGGCTCGCAGCGCAGGGCTGCGCGCTCGAGCCGCTGATCATGCTGTCCAACGGCGGCGTGGTCGGCGCACGCGTCGCCGGCACCTATCCGGTCAGAATGATCGAATCGGGACCCGCCGCCGGAGCGCTGGCTGCGGGACGCATCGCCAAACTTCACGGCATCGAGAATCTGATCTCATTCGACATGGGTGGCACCACCGCCAAGGCTTGCCTCATTCAGCATGGCGAGCCGCTCGTGACCGGAGAGTTCGAAGTCGACCGCCGCTATCGCTTCAAGCCCGGCAGTGGCATGCCGATCACGGTGCCCTCGATCGACATGATGGAGATCGGCGCCGGCGGCGGCTCGATCGCGCGGGTCGACGATCTGGGGCTGTTGAAAGTGGGGCCCGAAAGCGCGGGCGCCGATCCCGGCCCGGCCTGTTACGGCCGCGGCGGCCAGCATGCCTGCGTCACCGATGCCGACCTCATGCTCGGTATTCTCGACGCCGACAATTTCCTCGGCGGCGACATGCGGCTGGATCGGGCGCGCGCAGAGACCTCGGTGCAACGCCTGGCGGACCAGCTCGGCGTGTCGATGCTCGATGCCGCGTTCGGCATCTACAGCGTGGTTGGCGAGTCGATGGCCGCGGCAGCGCGGGCACACGCCACCGATCGCGGCGTCGATTACCGCGGACTGCCGTTGCTTGCCTTCGGCGGCGCGGGACCGATCCACGCCTGCTACGTGGCCGAACAGCTCGACAGCTCGGAGGTGATCTACCCGCCGATGGCCAGTGTACTGAGCGCCGTCGGTACGCTGGTGACGCCGGCGCGGCTGGACCTGGCGCGCGGCGGCCTGTGCCGCGTCAACGCGGTCGACTGGGACGCGGTCGGCCTGCTGATCGACGACATGGTCGCGGATGGCAGGAAGGCGCTGCTCGAGGCCGGGCTGCGGGAAGACAGCATCGCCTACGATTTCTCGGCCGACATGCGTTACTTCGGCCAGCAGGCCGAGGTCACCGTGCGCTTCAGTGGCGATCCGCGATTGATGCGCGACGCGCGGCAATTGCGTGCGCGCTTCGATGCGGCCTATGAGGCGCTGTACGGTGTCCGGCTCGACGATATGGATGTCGAGATCGTGAGCTGGCGCGCGGCCGCACACGGCGGCGACGCCGGTCGGGACATCGCTATTCGGCTCGCGACGCAGCCGGCCAAACCAAAGGCGCAACGCCGTGTCTATTTCAAGGACCGGAGCATGCCGGTCCCGGTCTACGATCGCGCGGCACTGGCGCGCGATCAGCGCATCGATGGACCGGTGATCATCGAGGAGCGCGAGACCACCATCTTCGTGCTCGGCGGCTGGAGCTTAAGCGTGCACGCGGATGGAAGTCTCATAGCGAAGCGGCAGTATCGGGAGGTCTGACATGGACGGCATCGATCTCGAAATCATGTGGGGCAACCTGATCAGCATCGTGAGCGAGCAGGCGAAGGCGCTGCAGCGCATCGCTTTCAGCCCGGTGGTGCGCGAGGCCGGCGATCTGGCCACCGCGCTGTTCGATGCCGAGGCGCGCATGGTTGCGCAGGCGATCACCGGCACACCGGGGCACATCAATTCGCTCGGCGCCGCGGCGCGCAACATGATCGATGCGATTCCGCCATCGCAGATTCATCCCGGCGATGTGCTGATCACGAATGATCCGTGGCTGTCGGCCGGCCACTTTTTCGACATCACGATTCTGACCCCGATCTTTCGCAAGGAGCGACTGATCGGCTACAACGGCTCGACCATCCATCACACCGACATCGGCGGCTACGGCGTCGGCGCCGGCGCGCGCGACATTCACGAGGAAGGGCTCTGGATCCCGGTGCTCAAGCTGTACGAGCGCGGCGAGCCGAACCACACGCTGCACCGGATCATCGGCAGCAACGTGCGCACGCCCGATGCGATCTTCGGCGATCTCTCGGCCCAGGTGTCGAGCGGCAAGGTGGGCGCCGCTCGGCTCAACGCCATGTGCGCACGTTGCAGCCTGGATGATATCCGCGAGCTCTCGCACGAGATCCTGAGCCGATCCGAGAAGGCCACGCGCGAGGCGATTCGGAAACTGCCGGCCGGTACCCATCACGGCGAGACCTCCTTCGATGTGCCGGGCGGCGATGTCATCAAACTGTGCACCGCGGTGACGATCGACACACAGCTGGGCGAGATCGTGATCGATTTCGCGGGCAGCTCCGGCCCGAGCAAGCTCGGCATCAACGTCGTTCCGGCCTATACGCACGCCTACAGCACCTTCGCGGTGCGCAGCGTGCTCAATCCGGATCTACCCAACAATGCCGGCAGTCTGGCGCCGATCAGAATCAAGCTGCCGCCCGATTGCATCGTCAATGCCGAATACCCGGTGCCCGTGAACGCGCGCCATGTTGTCGGCATGTACGTGCCGTTTCCGATTCTGAAAGCGCTCGGAAAAGTCATGCCGGAGCGCGTCGTGGCGGAAGGCTCCGGTGCCGTCTGGACCATTCAGATACAGGGCCGGGACAAGGCCGGCAAACCCTTCATCAGCTCGATGTTCAACTACTCGGGCGGGATGGGAGCCCGCGCCACCAAGCAGGGCTTGTCGGCGACCTGCTATCCGACCGGCGTGTCCGCAGTGCCGGTCGAGGTGCTCGAAGCTTCGTTTCCGATTGAATTCACCTGCAAGGAGCTCGTGCCCGGCACCGGCGGGCGCGGCAAATGCCGTGGCGGCGATGGGCAGCGCGTGGGCTTTCGCATGCGAACCGGGCGCGAATGGCTGCTCAATGCCATCCCGAGTCGTCTCAACTCCGGGGCCGAAGGCATGCTCGGCGGTGAACCCGGCGCAGCGGGCCGCTTTCTGATCAACGGTGAGGCAACGCTGACCGGACAGAAACGCGCCATGGGCGCGGCCGACGAAATATTGATGCAGACGCCCGGGGGCGGCGGGTTTGGCCGACCGTAGGCGCGGGAGCCAAGTCGAGTGCCAGCGGATCTCGCGGCGATCTTACTACCGGACATGAAAGCCTGGCACTTCAGCACGCAATCCTGTCCGCCGCCGCACCAGTTGGTTTGCTGGTGCGATGTCATGCGCCGGCTGTATGTGCCGATCGGCATGCCCTCCGGCAGCGGCGGCTTCCGCGGCGCGGTCTGGTGCGTCGACTCTCCACTGGGCATGCAGTTCGCGCTGGTCGATGCGCAGCCGCATGAGATTGGCGGACGGTACCTGGATCAACCGGCCGCCATCTGGCTCACGCTGCTGATCGAGGGAGAGGCCACGCTGAGCTATGAAGATCAGGTCATCCATCTGCAGCCCGGTGATATCGCCTACGGGCCGACGTTCGCCGAGGCAAACCTGCGCTTCACGAGTGATTTTCGCCAGCTGTTCGTCAACGTACGGCGGCTGATCCTCAATCCGCGCGTGTTTGCGCCGCTGTCTCTCAAGCTCGGCTATCTGCCGGGCCGCTCCGGCATCAATCAGGTGCTCTCGGGCATGCTGCGCTCGCTGGCGGACGTGATCGATCAGATTTCGTCCGAAGACCTGCGGCCGGTGGAACTGTCGCTGACCGAGTTCCTGATCACCGCACTCGGCGGCGAGAAGCGCGTCTTCGGCCTCGGCGGCGTGACCGGCGCGCGCGCCTCGCGGCTGCATCGCATCTGCCAGGGCATCGAGGCGGTGCTCGGCAACCCGGGGCTTACGCTCGGCATGGTGGCGGAGCGCGAGCGGGTCTCGAGCCGCTATCTGCAGAAACTCTTCACCGAGGCCGGTAACAGCTTCAGTCACTACCTGCGCACGCGTCGCCTCGACCGCTGCCGCGCCGATCTGATCAGTCCGCTGCATGCGGAGCTGTCGATCTCGGAAATCTGCTTCCGCTGGGGATTCAACAGCTCGGCGCATTTCAGCCGCGTGTTTCACCAGGAGTTCGGGGTGTCGCCGCGCGACTATCGACGCCTGGGAGGCGCGTCTCAATGAACGGCACCGGTCAATCGGCGCGCGAGCGGGTGTCGACGCTGATCACGGGCGCGATCCTGCTCACGCTCGATGCGCAGCGCCGCATCGTGACCGACGGCGCCATCGCGATTCGTGGCGATCGAATCGCCGCCGTCGGCAAGACGCGCGAGCTGGTCGATCGTTTCGAGGCGGCGCAGGTGATCGACGGCAGCCGATTCGTCGTCACCCCGGGTTTCGTCGATGCCCATATTCACATCACGGGCGATCCGCTGACGCGCGGCTACATTCCCGATGATATCGACGCCGGATTCGAAGACAAGCTCGCGCGCTGGGTGATTCCACGGTTCGTGTCGCAGACGCCCGAGGACGAGCGGCTGTCGGCACAGCTCGCGGCGCTGCAGATGTTGCGCTCCGGAACCACGTGCTTCCTGGAAGCCGGAACCATTCGTCATCTCGACGCGGTGGTCGACGGCCTGAAAGTGTCGGGCATCCGCGGTCGCGCCGGCACCTGGGTGGAGGGCCGCGATCGTGATGCCGGACGGGAACGCGCGGCGACCGATCGGGCCATCAGGACGCTCGAAGACGAGGTCGAGCGCTATCCCGCCAGTGCGGGCGCATTGATCGCGGCTTATCCGATTCTGATCGGACACACCACCAACACCGATGCCGTATGGCAGGCCGCCAAGCGGCTGGCCGACACACACGGCCTCGCAGTGTCGGCTCACATGAGCCCCTTCAGAAGCGATCCGGATTGGTATCTCGAGCATCTCGACCGGCGTCCGATCGAGCATCTGGCACACATCGGCGTGCTGGGACCCAATGTCGCCCTCACGCATCTGGCACACATCGACGCCAACGAGCTGATGCTGCTGGCCGAGAGCCACAGCAACGGCATTCTGTGTCCCATGTCCGCACTCAAGGGCGGCTTCGGCATCTCGGTGGCCGGTCGCTTTCCTGAGATGAGCGCGGCCGGCATCAATCTCGCGCTCGGCACGGACGGCGATCTGCCGGACCTGATGCAAAAGGTCCCGCTCGCCGCCGCGATCTTCAAGGACGCCCGGCAGGACGCGCGCATCTTTCCGGCACAGCAGGTATTGGAGATGGCCATTCTGGGCGGCGCCCGGGTGCTGCAGCTGCAACAGCAGATCGGCTCATTGGAAGTCGGCAAGAAGGCCGATCTGGTGCTGCACGACACCGATCGACCGGAGTGGCAACCATTGCTGAATGCGCTGCATCAGCTGGTCTGGTCGAGCGACGGCCGCAGTGTGCACAGCGTCTGGGTTGACGGTGTTCGCGTCGTGGACAACTATCGCTGCACCCTGCTCGATGAAGGCGAGATTTACCGCAAAGCCCGGCAGGCCTCGCGGGATCTGCTCAGGCGCTGCGAAGTGCCGAGCGTCTGCGCGTGGCCCACCCTATGAACACAACACTTCAAGGACCCCCATGTCGAACCAACTGACGCCGTACCAGGCGCCCCTCGGCAATCTCCCGAATCAGACGGGCAATGCCAGGCACTGGTACCTTCCGGCCTCGGACCGCACGGTCCATTGGGGCTACTTCAGCAAGCAACTCCAGCCCGTGGTCGAGGTCAGCTCCGGCGATTACGTCACGCTCGAGTGCCTGACGCACCAGGCCGGCGATGATCCCGCGCGCATGATCAGCGGTGATCGCGGCATTGAGAGTGTTTATCACTGGACTCGCGATCAGAAGAACGTCAAGCGTCGCGGCGCGGGTCCGATGAACGCCGCCAACGGCGCCGGCGGCGGACAGGGCGTTCATATTCTGACCGGGCCGGTCCGCGTGCAGGGCGCGATTCCCGGCGACGTGCTCGAAGTCCGCATCCTCGACATGTATCCGCGTCCCTGCGCCAATCCCGAATATGCCGGGCGCACCTTCGGCACCAATCTCGCGGCCAACTGGGGCTATCACTACCACGATCTGATCGAGGATCCGAAACCACGCGAGGTCGTGACGATCTACGAGCTCGACGGCGGCGATTTTGCGCGGCCGCTCTATAACTATCGTTGGGGGCCGATCACCGATCCGGATGGCATCGAGCACCGCATCTACGACTATCCGGGCCTGGTGGTCGATCCAGAGAAGTACCGGCCGAAACGGGGCGTGCTGCGAAACGTGCGGGTTCCGATCCGGCCGCACTTCGGCACGCTGGGTGTTGCGCCCAAGGAGGCCGATATCGTCAGCTCGATTCCGCCCAACTATACCGGCGGCAATGTCGATGACTGGCGCATCGGCAAGGGTGCGACTCTCTACTATCCCGTGTCAGTCGAAGGTGCGCTGCTCTCCGCCGGCGACACGCATGCGGCACAGGGCGATTCGGAGCTCTGCGGCACGGCCATAGAATCCTCCTGGACGGGCCTGTTCCAGCTGATCCTGCACAAGCGGCGCGACATCGCTGCCGGCAGCCATTTGTCGCAGGTTCACTGGCCATTGCTCGAGACGCACGATCAATGGGTGGTGCACGGCTTCAGCTACCCGCGCTATCTGACCGATCTCGGCGCGAACGCGCAGCAGGAAATATTCCAGAAGTCCTCGGTCGATCTCGCGATGCGCGACGCCTACCGCAAGATCCGGGACTTCTTGATGCAGGTCCACGCCTTGAGCGAGGACGAGGCGATTTCGCTGATTTCGGTGGCGGTCGATTTCGGCATTACCCAGATCGTCGATGGCAACTGGGGGGTGCACGCCAGTCTGGCCAAGAAGATCTTCATCGACGGCGGCGGTTGAGGCTGCCGCTCAAAACCGGGGAGCTACTGATATGTCCTATCCCAACACTCTGATTTTCGTCGACCTGGCCTCGGACGATCCGCAGGCTGCCGGCGAGTTCTACGCCAAGGTCTTCGGCTGGAAGAATGACCCGAGGCCCGCCGGCGTGTTCCATCGCATGGTCCCCGGCGAGCAGTTCCTGAAGCCGGACGGTACCCCGAGCGAAATCGGCAACCTGCACCTTGGCATCTTCGACGCCAAGAACGCCCGGCCGCATCCGCAGGCTGCGGGCGTCGAGCCGCGAACGCTGAGCCGGGAGGGACGCAAGGCGCGCGTCTGGATCCTGATCAGCGCCGACGACTCGGCGGAACGGATTCTCTCCACCGCCAAGGAGCTCGGTGCCGAGATTCTGTGGCGCGATCACTATTGGAAGGAGTTCAACGGCTACAACCATGCCTTCCGCGATCCGTGGGGCAACGAGATCGTCCTCTGGGGCAAGGCGGGCAAGGATCCCGTGATCCCTGCCCACTTCACGCGGGAGTAGGAGCCGGACGTGAAGGCCGCGCGCTACAGCGGGCATGGAGGCCCCGAGGTCATCCGCTACGAAGACGTGCCCGAGCCCACGATCGCTCCGGCCGACGTCATCGTCAAGGTTGCGGCCTGCGCCATCAACCGCCTGGATCTGATCCAGCGCATTGGCCACTTCACGCTGCCCGGATACCGCCTGCCGCACATTGCGGGCATGGACGTGGCCGGCGAGATCGTCGAGATCGGGCGCCAGGTCGAGGGAGTCTCGGTCGGTGACCGCGTCGTCATCAATCCGTCGTTGACCGCGGTGCGCGGCGATTCGCGCTTTGCAGGCCTGGACGATCGCTACGGCGAACTGGGAGTGATCGGCGCAACCGTCGATGGCGGATACGCCGAGCTCTGTGCGGCCCCGGCTTCGCATGTGCAACCCATTCCCGAGGGATTCACATACGAGGAGGTGGCGTGCATTCCGACCTGCTACGTCACGGCGTGGCACGCCTTGTCTGAAACCGGCCGGCTCGCCGCCGGAGAAACCGTGCTGATCCACGCGGCGGGCGGCGGCGTCTCCTCGGCCGCCATTCAATTGGCCAGGAAGTTCGGCGCCACGGTGCTCGCGACCGCGCGCACGGAGGCCAAGCTCGAGCACGCCCGGCGTCTCGGCGCCCATCATGTGCTCTGCCACCACGGCGCAGACGTTGCGCGCTGGGCGCACGAGGTCACGGACGGCCGTGGCGTCGACATGGTCTTCGATCACATCGGCCCGGCGCTGTGGCACGCATCGCTGGCCGCGCTGCGGCCGCGCGGACGGCTGATCACCTGCGGCGCCACCACCGGCCCGGAGGTCACACTCGAGCTCGGTCGCGTGCACCAGATGGGCCTTCGAATCATCGGCTCGGACAGCTATTCGTACCAAGAGTTCGAGCGCGTGCTGAACCTGTACTGGCAGGGAGGATTTCAGCAAACCATCGATTCGGTCTTTCCGCTGGCCGAGGCCGGCAATGCTCAACGCAGGATGGACAGCCTGGATTTCACCGGCAAGATCCTGCTCAAACCCTGAGGATGTCATGAACACGACCATGCCCACCTACTTCATTCCGCACGGAGGCGGTCCTTGCTTCTTCATGGACTGGAGTGTCACGGGGGATCCGGCCGACACCTGGAATGCGACCGCCGACTGGCTCAGGCACCTGTCGGAGAAGCTGCCCGCGCGGCCGAAGGCGATTCTCGTCATCTCCGGTCATTGGGAGGAGCCCGCTTTCACGGCAGCGAGCGTCGCCGCGCCGTCGTTGATCTACGACTACACCGGTTTTCCACCGCACACTTATGAGCTCAAGTACCCGGCGCCCGGCGCCCCCGCACTGGCGCAACGCGTGGTCGACCTGCTGACGGCCGCGGGCTTGCCGGCGCGCACGGATCCGTCGCGCGGATTTGATCACGGCATATTCATTCCGTTCCTGCTGCTGTTCCCGAATGCGGACATTCCGATCGTGCCGCTATCGCTGCAGCGGGACTTGAACCCGGCGCAGCACCTGGCGGCCGGTCGCGCGCTGCGCAGCCTGCGGGATGAAGGCGTGCTGATCATCGGCAGCGGCATGAGCTATCACAACATGCACGCCTTCCGCACGCCGGGGGCTGCCGAGCAATCCGAGATCTTCGATCGCTGGCTCACGGCGACGCTCAGCGATCAGGACCTCCAGAGTCGCTGGAACGGTCTCGCCCACTGGTCGAAGGCGCCGGCGGCGCGACAAGCTCATCCACGCGAAGAGCATCTGCTGCCGCTGATGGTGGCCGCGGGTGCCGCGGCGGATGTATCCGGCGAGCGCGTGTTCTCCGATACGGTCATGCGCGGCGCGCGCATCTCGGGCTATCGGTTCGGCTGACTTTCCGCCGGTTGCACCTGCCGCTGGAAGTCCGCGCTGTCCCAATAGTCGACGCGGTGTGCGATCAGGCCGCCTGCGACCTCGAATCGGAACATGCCGCGAATCGTGAACGGACGCTCGGGCCCCGTGCCGGACTCGCGCCAACTGGCCGACAGCCGATAGGCCACGGCCACATCGCCGCCATCGGCGATCAGGTGTTCGATCTCGTAGCGCAGTCCGGCAAAGCGCAGCAGAAAATCGCCGACGCGCTCGCGATAGGCGGTGCGCCCGATCACCGTCTGACCGAGCACCGAAGTATGCTCATTGATGAAGTCTTCGCTGACGCAGGCGGCCGCATCATTGGCATTGCCGCGATTCAAAGCACCGATATAGGCGCGAACCGTGGCCGCGGGACCACGATCGCGATCGGTCACTGCTTGCCGCCCCACCGCTCCTGCACTTTCTGGAAGACCTGTTGATTGTGCGAGATCTCGATGCGATTGCCGTCAGGGTCGCTGATCATGCAGACGTATCCGACCGGTGGCGGAATGCGCTGCGGCTTCATCGCCAGGCATCCCGCCTTCTCGGCCTGCGCCGCGATCGAATCGAGTTCCTGTTCCGTCGGCACCTCGATGCCGATGTGCGCGAACGGCGCCAGCTGCGGTTGCTGCTTGCCCTGGTCTTTGTAGAACATCACCAGCACCAGCACGAACGGATGCTCGACCTGACCGGCATGACCCATCCATGCACTCTTGCCCATCGGATCCTGAAAGCGCTCGACTACGACCAGCGGAGTGAACTTCTCATACCAGGCCACCGAACGATCGATGTCGCAGGACGGCAGGGCGACGTGTGTCCACCGCGGGGTCGTAAGTTGACTCACTGCATGCCCTCCGGCCGAAAATCATTAAGTTCCTACAGATACCGAACGCTGTCTTGTCTGGTCGCGCCCAAAGATCGCACCTCGACGTCGCCGCGTCCATATGGGATCGTGCGCGCATGATTCTCGTCGCCGGATCGGCCAACCTCGATTTTGTGGTGCGCACGCCCCATATTCCGGCCCCGGGCGAGACCGTTCTCGGAGGCGAATTCCGCACCTATCCGGGCGGCAAGGGCGCCAACCAGGCGGTCGCCTGCGCGCTCGCGGGTGGGGCCGAAACCGAGATGCTGCTGGCGCTCGGTAACGATGCGTTCGCCGCGCCGATCGAGCAATCCTTGCGCGTCGCCGGCGTGCGGGCGCACGTCGTTCGTGTCAGCGACGTCTCGACCGGAGCGGCATTCATCTGCGTGGCCGACGATGCCCAGAATGCCATCACGGTTGCGCCTGGCGCCAATTACACACTGCGGCCTTCGCATCTGCCACCGCTCGATGGCGTCACGCATCTGCTGCTGCAACTGGAGATTCCGCTCGAAACGCTGGTCGCTTATGCGCAGGTGGCGCGTGCGCGCGGCATTACCGTGGTGCTCAATGCCGCGCCGGCGCGCGCGCTGCCGTCCGAACTGCTGGCGGCGCTCGATGTACTCGTGGTCAATGAGACCGAGCTGGCGTTGATTTCCCGCGATGCGGGCGAGATCGAACGTGGCCTCGCGCGCATCGATGTCCCCAGCGTGGTGGCGACGTTGGGTGAGAACGGTTGCTGCGCGCGCATCGGTCACGAGCTGATCCGGCAGCCGGCCTTTCCGGTCACGGCGGTCGACACTACCGCGGCCGGCGATACGTTCTGCGGCGTGCTGGTGGCGGGCTTGAGCCGCGATCTCGGCATGGCAGGGGCGCTGCGTCAGGCCAGCGCCGCGGCGGCGCTCGCCTGCACACGCGCCGGGGCGCAGTCGAGCATACCCACGCACCGTGAGCTGCAGTCGTTTCTGCGCCAGCACGCGGCGGTCGCGCAACGCGCCTGAACGCCCAAGCCGGCGCTAGCGTTACGGCGGGCACCAGCGCAGCGTCTCGCCCGGCTGCGGCACGTGGAATGCGCCGGCATCGACTCCGTGGACATGCAGCGCCCGCTCCAGCGCCCGGGCCGGCTCATCAATCGACTCGTCCGTGAGGCG
>DASYNV010000395.1:0-4502 GCA_036008365.1 Steroidobacteraceae bacterium
TGGTGCCGCCCTTGGCCTTCGCCGCCCCGGCCTTGGACCCATCCAAGGCCATCACGGCCCGCAGCGCGTTGTCGAGCACCGCCCGCTCGAGCGCGGTGTCATCGTCGTCGCCCTGGGTGTGCAGCGGAACGTCGAGCTTGAGCTGCGGCCGCTCGACCAGGGCGCTCGAGAGCTTCGAGAGCTGCTGCTGCTGTTCGGGCGTCAAGGTCGAGCCACCGGCGGGGAAATCGATGTAGGACAGCTGCGGGCCACCACCGAACAGGGAACCCAGCAGCGCAAACGGTGCGGTCACGGCTTTTTCGATCAGATTCACGAACACCTTCCAGATGATCGGTCCAATGCGAAAGGTCGGATCGTCGAGGCTGCCGCCTACGGGCAGATCCAGATTGATGACGCCGTTGCGATCCTTGAGCAGCGATACGGCCAGCTTGATCGGCAGTGGCACCGCCTGCTTGCTCTCGGTAGCCGCGCCGAACTCGAGCTGATCCACGACGATGTGATGCGTGGCGCTGAGCTTGCGATTCTCGACGTGATAATGAATTTCGGTGCTGAGCTTGCCCTGGGCGATGTTGTAGCCGGCGAACTTGCCGGAGTACGGATTGAAGGTCGGTAGTTCGATGTTGCTGAAGCTCATGCCGATGTCGGTGTAGGTCGTGGCCGAGAGCACGTTCACCTGACCCTTGATCGACACCGGCGCATAGCGATCGACGCTGCCGTCGAGCGATACGGTCGCGCGCGAGGCCGGATCGGACGATAAGCCGACCACCGAACCTTTGAGGCCGTAGATCGCGGTGGAAAAGTTCGGCGTTATCGAATGGTCAGTGAAGTTGGCGGTGCCGTCCTGAAGGTCGATGCGTGCAATGCTGATCGGCATCGAGGGTGGCTTGGATGCGGATGCGGCGGCGACGCTGGCGGAGGCCGTCTTGCCCTTTGAGCGTCGTGCAACCGGCTTCGGCGCAGGCGAGGTCGGCTGCGACGGCTCGGCGGCCGCGGGCGCCGCTGCCTCGGCGCTCAGAGCATTCGCAACGTTGAGGTCACCCTTTGGGCCGACCACGACTCGGGCGTAGGCACCGGTTGCGGCGATGTGCGCGATCCGCAGCGCGTCGGGTGCCATCTGATAATTCAGCCCGTCGATGCGCAGCGAGCGCCAGCTCACGAGATCCTCGTTCATGAGGTTGTCGCGCGTGGCGAGATCGGAAACCTCGATCGCCAGCGCGAGCTGCAGCTTGGGCTGCCCGTGCGCGGGCGCGCCGGCATAAGCCACGTGGCCTTTGACCCCGAGCCGTCCGCGATAAATGGTCAGGCCGGTCGATTGCGACACGTAGGGCTGCAGTGACGGCAGATCGAGATCGCTCAATGCCAGATCGAGCGCGCTGTCGAGCGACGACAGCGTCACAGCTCCCTGTGTCTGCAGTTGCCCGCTGTCGCCGAGCCGCAGATGCAGGTCGAATTTGAGCGGCGTGCTGGCGGAACTCGAGTAGTTCTGCACCGTCAGGCCGATGGCGCTGAGCCGCGTCTTGAAGGCGGGCTTGACACTGCGGTCTTCGGCTTGGACTTCGGCGTCCTGCAGTTCGAGCCGATCGAGCGCGATGTTCCACGGCGCACTGCCCGGAGCAGCGGTGGCGGCTGGCGGCGCCGCGGGAACCGCTGCGGCCGGCGCGGGAGTCGGTGACACCAGCAGTTGCTGCAGATTCAAACTGCCATCGGCATTCCGCCAGACCTGCAGCGCCGCCCGCTGCAGCGTGATCTGACCGATTGCGACGCGCCGCTCGTTCAGCGCCACGCTGGTATTGGCGACCTCGAGCTCCGGTAGCAAGATCCAGGCGGGCGCCGCCTCGCCGCTGCCCTGTCTGGGAGCAATGCCCAGCGAATGGACTTTGATCATCGGCAGCGTCAGCGACAGTGCGGTGGCCGGTGACGCCACCAGCTGGTATTTCCCCTGGATGTCGAGGCTGCCGCCGGTCAGGAGGAACGGCAACGCGTTCTGCAGATAGTTGGCAATCGTCGCTGTCTTGAGCTGCGTGACCGTGAACTCGCCGTTCGAACCCAAGGGCTGCAGGGTAAATTCCCCAGCCCAGTCCAGGCGTTCGTTCGCGGCACTCTGGGCGCTGAAGCGGTACTTGTTCTCGAACTTCGGCGCGGTGCGAAAGTCGGTCAGATCGAACTCGATCGGCGCCAGCGTGGTCGAGAACGGCTCGCCGCGGCTCCGATCCTCGAAATGAATGCTGCCGCCGTGTAGCCCTAAGGCGCCGATCCTCAGCGCCGGCAGCGCGCTCGGAGGCGTCTGCGGTTTCCCGGGCTTCTCGGGGGGCGCGAGTTTCGCGAGATTGAGTGAGCCGTCGCGGTTGATCAGCGCGTTGATCCTGGGCTGCTCGAGTCGTACTTCGCTCAGGGTCCAGGCCCGATTCAGCAATGAGGCGACCATCGAGGCGCGCACCCGGAACAGGTCAAAACTCGCGACCGGGCGGTCATCGGCCTCGGCGAGCGAGAACTGATGCACTTCGAGCGTGAAGGTATACGGGTTGAAGTCGAGCCGACCGATCGCGGCGTGCCGGTGCAGATCCTTCTGCACGTACTCGATGATGGCATTGCGCGCCAGGTGCGGCAGCAACAGGAAACCGCCCAGCGTGTACAGCAGCAGCAGCGCCGCTGCGGTAATCAGCAGCCCGCGATGCCGCAACAGCGCATGCGGGCGCGATGCCGCTCCGGATTCAGGCGCCGAATCGTCCATGCTCAAGGAAACTCCCTGCTTCCCGTGCCACGCGCGCCGACAACAGCATTCCCGAGTGCGTCACCGGCAGGCACAAGCGGGCTTTCGCGCCGGCGAGCTCGGTCTCGGACACCGCGATCGTGCCGTCATTGTCCTCCCCGAATTTTAGCAGCAAATGACCCAGTCCCACCGGCACGGTTCCGGCAATGATGCCAAGCTCGCGCTCCGCCTCCCACCGCCGCGTGCTTTCGACCAGCAGTTCCTCGCCCACGGCATGTCCCATCAGGCGACGCCCGAGGGTCAGACTGCCGAGGCGGCGGGCGGCGCGCGAGCCCGCGGAGGGCGTTCCGAGAAACAGCACGCGCCCCGGCTGCGCCATCGTGTAGCGCTGCAGATAGCGCTGGATGACGAGCCCGCCGAGGCTGTGACCGAGCAGATGCACCCGCGGTGCATCAATGCGTGCGACCATCTGCCGCAATGCCGCCGCGACCTGCCTCATCGGCTCGCGCACCGAGCCGTAGCGAAACACGTAGCATCGAAAACCGCGCTCAGCTCTGAGGCGCCGGCGCAGCAGCGCGCCCTCGAAGCCGGGCATCCAGAGGCCGTGCACGTACACCGCGGCCGCGTCGCTGCGAGCCAATCGGACCGTTCCTAAGCGGAGGGCGGCGGCGTGCGCACGCGAATGTGCAATTCGCGCAGCTGCGCCTCGCCGATTTCGGTTGGCGCGTCCGTCAACGGATCGGCCGCGGTCTGCGTCTTCGGAAAGGCGATGACCTCGCGAATGCTGTCGGCCCCAGCCATCAGCATCGCCAGCCGGTCGAGGCCGAAGGCGATGCCGCCGTGCGGCGGGCAGCCGTAGCGCAACGCGTCGAGCAGAAAGCCGAACTTCAGGCGCGCCTCGGCGGCGCTGATACCGAGCAGCTCGAACACCGCGGACTGCATCTGCTCGCGGAAGATGCGCACCGAGCCGCCACCGATTTCCGAACCGTTGAGCACCATGTCGTAGGCACGCGCGAGCGCCTGCGCCGGTGCCGCGCGCAGCGCCGCGGGATCGTCGATCTGCGGCGAGGTAAAGGGATGATGCATGGCGGCCCAGCGTTTGGCATCCGCATCCCACTCGAACATCGGGAAATCCAGTACCCACAGCGGCCGCCAGCCGGCGGCGAGCAGCCCACGGTCCTGGCCGACCTTGAGTCGCAGCGCGCCGAGCGCATCGCCGACGATGCGCCCCTGGTCGGCGCCGAAGAAGATCAGATCGTTGTCGGCGGCATCGCAGCGTGCCAGCACGCCTTCGATCGCCGCGTCGTCCAGAAATTTGACGATCGGGGATTGCAGACCCTCGCGGCCGCGCGCGCGTTGATTGACCTTGATGTAGGCCAGTCCCTTGGCGCCGTAGCGCGCCACGTAGGCCGTGTATTCGTCGATCTCCTTGCGCGTGAGCTCGCTGCCGCCCGGCACGCGCAGTGCCGCGACACGCCCGTTGGGATCCTGCGCCGGCGCGGCGAACACCTTGAAATCGCAGTGGCGGACCAGATCCGCGACGTCTACCAGCTCGAGCGGTATCCGCAGGTCCGGCTTGTCCGAACCGAAGCGGCGCATGGCCTGGTGGTAGCTCATGCGCGGGAATGGCGCCGGCAGCCGCACGCCGAGCACTTCGGCGAACAGCGTGCGTATCAGCTCTTCCATGAGCTGGATGATCTGCTCCTGCGTCAGGAACGAGGTCTCGACGTCGAGTTGCGTGAATTCCGGTTGGCGATCGGCACGCAGGTCCTCATCGCGAAAGCAGCGCACG
>DASYNV010000396.1:0-1949 GCA_036008365.1 Steroidobacteraceae bacterium
CGCGCGTGTGACGCAGCAGCGCGTTGCGCATGGACCAGTTGCCGATCGTGGCCTGCCCGCCCGTATCGAGTATCGCCTTGACCGGCACTCCACCGACGTTGGCCTTGAACATGATCAGTCCGAGACGCGAGCGCAGCATCGGCACGGTAATGAAATCGGTGCCGGCGCGCTCGGAGTGCGACCGCGTGATGGTGATGAGGTCATGACGGAAGTCGATGAAAATGCGCTTGTCTTCCAGACCCTCGGTGCCGAGGATGCCCTCGGCGCCGCCCAGCGCATCGATCACGATCGGCAGGATGGCCGGGCGCAGGATCAGGTCACCGATGATCAGCGAATCGACACGGATGGTCGGCACCTCGGCGCTGCCCGTTACCCCTCGCAGCATCACCGGCGGCGACTGATCGAGCGGAATGCCGAGCGCCTGCGCGACGCGCGCCGTGACACCGGAATGGCTGGCGCCGGAATCGAGCACCAGGCGAAACGGCCCCTGGCCGTTGATGAGCACCGGCGCCCAGATGCGACCGATCCGATCTCTGCGCGTGGGCGCGACGTAGCGCGGCTCGGGCGCAGTGATCTGGACCTGTGGCAACTCATCCATCGGCGCGGGCGTGGTCAGCAGCGGCGGTGCCAGCGAGCCCGGTGTCGGCTCATCGCCGGCGCTGCGCGTCGGGACGAGTAGCAGCGCGCCCAAGACTACCGGCGCAGCCCAAAACCAATGTCTATGTTGCATGGCGCCACCTCAAACGGGCGAATCCGTGCTCGCACCGCGCCCCCGCTGCCCCGATCATGCGCCTCGCCTCACGATGACGCTACCGCTCGGATTTGGGATACTGACGCACTGCCCAATATTCAAGGTGTGTCCTATGTCCATTCGCCAGCCTGACCGTGTTTGGCCGCTCGCGGCCGTCGTGTTGGCGGTGGCACTCGCACCGGCACTGAGCCGCGCCACTCCCTCCGGAGCGGGACAGGTCGATCCGGCGCTGGCCGCTGCCATCGCGGACCCCGCGCGTACGGCTGCGTTTGTGGCACGCGATCCGGCGCGGCATCCTGCCGAGGAACTCACGTTTCTGGGGGTGAAGCCCTCAATGACCGTGGTCGAACTATGGCCCGGCGGCGGCTATTGGACCGAAATTCTCGGCGCCTACCTGGCGCCGAAGGGCCACTACTACGTGGCGCTGCAGGCACCCGGCGACGCCGAGGACGATGCCGTGACCGCCAAATGGCACACCCGCATCACGGCGCAAAGCGCCCGGCTCGGCAAGATCAACCAGACCGTGATGGGCCCCGGGCAGTTCGACATCGCGTCGCCGGGCTCCGCCGATATCGTCCTGACCTTCCGCAACCTGCATAACTGGATGGACGGCGGTTACGCCGAACAGGTGCTCGCAGCCTGCTTCAAGGCGCTCAAGCCCGGTGGCACTTTTGGTATCGAAGAGCACCGCGGCCGCACCGATAAGCCGCAGGATCCGAAAGCGAAGGATGGTTACGTGCGTCAGGACTATGCGATCGCCCTGGCGCAGAAGGCGGGCTTCAAGCTCGTCGGATCATCCGAGATCGATGCCAATCCGAAAGACACCAAGGATTGGGTCGACGGTGTCTGGACGCTACCCCCAACATTGTCCCAGGGGGACAAGGACCGAGACCGCTACCTGGCGATCGGCGAAGCGGATAACTTCGTGCTCGAATTTCGCAAGCCCGCGAACTGAGCCGCGAGCTGCGGAACGACCCGGCGTCATGAGCGCGCGCGATAAAAGAGATAATCCGCCGTGTAGTGCACGCTGACTTCGCTGCCCACGAGTCCGGCGCCGCATCCGCCCTCGGGGGCCTTGCCGCCGACGGTATTGAGGCGCTGCACACTCTGCGTGTGGCTCAACAACCCGTTGCCGGAAGTGGATTTCGCGCGCAGCAGCAACCACGGAATAGCCATGGGATCCGGACCACTGTCCTTG
>DASYNV010000397.1:0-4813 GCA_036008365.1 Steroidobacteraceae bacterium
GCTGCATGCTGGCGGAAGTCCCCGAGGTTGGTACATGACACGTGCCGGGTCCGCCGTGCCGCTGGTGCAACGAGTCTATCGCCTGCTCTCCGATCAGCAATTTCATTCCGGCACCCAGCTCGCGGCGGACTGCGATGTCAGCCGCAGCGCGGTCTGGAAAGCGGTGGCAGCGTTGCGGGAGCTCGGTGTCACGGTCCATGCGGTGGCACACCGCGGCTATCGTCTGCCGCGCGCGACGGCGCTGCTCGACGCGCAGCGCATTCGCGAGGCGCTGCCGGCGACGGTCGCGGCGCGATTGCGTCGGGGCTCCGCGGTCTGGTCAACCGGTTCGACCAACGCCGACCTGCTGGCGCAGGCGGATCTGCCGCCGGGCCGCTTCGACTTCCTGACGGCGGAATACCAGAGCGCCGGCCGCGGCCGGCGGACGCGCAGCTGGTTTGCGCCGCCGGGCGGCGCAATCTGCCTATCGATCGGCTGGAGCTTCGCGAGCCTGCCGGTGACGATCGGCGCGCTGAGTCTGGCCGCGGGTGCCTGCGCGCTGCGCGCGCTTAAACGGTGCGACATTACGGGTGTCGGGCTCAAGTGGCCGAACGATCTGGTCGCCGGCGAGGCCAAGCTCGCCGGCATCCTGGCGGAATTGCGCGCACAGGCGGCGGGACCGGCGTTCGTCGTGATCGGCATCGGGCTGAACGTCGCGCTGGGTGCGGCCGTACTCGAGCTCGTCCAGTCGAGCGGCACGCAGGCCATCGATCTGGCCGCGCTGACCTCGACCCTGCCGGACCGCAACCTCATTGCCGCCGCGCTCGTGACCGAGATGATCGCGGGACTGCAGCAGTTCGAGCGCCAGGGGTTCACGGCCTTTGCGGCGGAATGGCGAGCTGCCGATGCGCTCTCCGGCAAGCCCGTGCAGGTCAAAGTGGATTCCGGCAGCGTGTCCGGGCACGCGCGCGGCATCGATGCGGACGGAGCGCTCTGCGTTCAGACCCGCGACGGCATGCAGCGGTTCATGACCGGCGATGCCTCGGTCCGGGCGGTCGTGTGAGCGCGCCGCGAACGGGTGCTGCCGTGTTGCTGCTCGATGCCGGCAACTCGCGAATCAAGTGGGCGCTGCTGCGCGGCGCGTATCGCCGTGGAGATCGTTTCGCCGCCAGCGGTGCGCTCGACCTCTCGGGGTTGGCCGGACGTGGAGCGGTCTTGCGGCGGCTGATAGATTCGATCGGGCCACTCGCCGGCGTCGCAGCCTGCAATGTCGCGGGCACTGCGGTCGAACGGCGACTGCGATCGATCGTGCGCGCGGCAGGACTGCCATCGCCGCGATTCATGCGCAGCGCCCATGCCGCTGCGGGGGTTCGCAATGCTTATGCGCAACCCTGGCGACTGGGCGCGGACCGTTGGGCATCGCTCGTTGGTGCCCGCGCCGAACATCCGCGGCGGGCGTTGTGCCTGGTCGCGGTCGGCACTGCGATGACCATCGATCTGATCGACGGGCGCGGGCGACATCGGGGCGGCAGCATCATCCCGGGACCGAAGCTCATGGTCGACTCGCTGCTCGATCGAACGGCGGGCATTCGCCGCCGTGCCGGCGGCCGCAGCGCTTCGCAGGCCATGCCCGCAACGCGTACCACGATCTTCGCGCGCGACACGCGCGGTGCCGTTGTCGCGGGTGCCACCAATGCGGCGGCCGCACTGGTGCACGAGGCCATGCGCTCGGCACGTCTGCTGCTGGGGCGCACGCCGTTGCTGATTCTCTCCGGGGGCGCCGCCGATGCCGTGGCACGGCAACTGCGCGTACCCCATCGCCGCGAAGACGATCTCGCCCTCAGAGGACTAGCCGTGCTGCACTCCGAGCAGGCCCAATTCGAATAGAATTCGCCCGTGCGCTTCGTATTCCTGGCATTGTTGGTGGCCAATATCGCGTTCTTTGCCTGGGCGCGCTGGATCGACGTAGCTGCGAGCGCACCTGCGTCAGCCGCGCACGACGCGTCCATTCCTCCGCTACAGCTGGCCGATAAGCCTTCGACCGCCACGACGACTGCACCAGCGCTTACGGCGCCCGCGACAGCCAATTCAGCAACCAGCCCGGCGCCGTCCCCGGGTACTGCATCGGGCGGGGCCGGCTCGCCAGCGCAACCGATCAACACGCCGCCCGCAGTCACGGCGTCGTCGACGCCGGCTGCCTCGACGGCCGCGCGTTGTCGCAGTCTCGGACCCTTTGAGGATGCGAATGCAGCCAACGTGGTCGCCGACCGGTTGCGCTCGCGCGGGTTCAGTCCCCGTGATCGCAATGCCGAGACCACAAATCCAAATGTGTATTGGGTCTATATCGGCGAGTTGACCGTCGAGATGCAGCGCCGAGCGATCCAGACCCTCAATGCTGCGGGAATTCGTGATGCCGCAGCCATGACCCAGCCTGAGCAGAGCGATCGCGTTTCGGTCGGCGTATTCGCAGATCAGGCGCACGCCGTGCGGCGCGCCGAACAGGTGCGAGCATTGGGTCTGAAGCCGACACTTGGTCTGCGCCAGCGGAATGTCAGCGCGCACTGGCTCGATTTCGACGTGAAATCGTCCGAGACCGAACCGCGGACAGCCGAGTTGCTGGGCGTCGCGCCCAGGCCTGGCATTGCGTTGGGGCCTGTGAAGATGACCGACTGCCCGGCGATCAGCGGCAACGGCTGAAGAAGGCACCCTCTCGCCAGCGAGGCGTAGGCAGCGAGAGGGTTGTCGTCAATGGGGGACGACGTAACTGCAATGAGCTTTAGATCGTGGCGCTCACGGTGCTCGAGGGGCCGCTCTGCACGCCCGAGGAGTTCACGGCGACGACTTCGAAGTACCAGGTGCCCGCGGCGAGGTTGCCGACCACATAGGTGAGCAGACCCACGGTGTTGATGCTGACCTTCTGCGTCATGGCCGTGGCGCTGTTGCCGTAGTAGATGTTGAAGCCCGAGAGGTTGGTGAGCGCGCTGCCATCGGTGTTCTCGGTTGGGGCGGCCCAGGAGAGGGTGATCGAGTCGGCGTGGGCGGCCGGGGTGCTCGCGGGTGTGGAGCCGCTGGTGGGGCTGGTAGTGCCCGAGGGGGTACTGCTCGAAGTGCCCGAGGTGCCCGTCGGCGGGGTGGTGCTGCCTGAGACGGTGCTCGAGCCGGTGCTCGAGCTGCCCGCGGTGCTCGCAGTGCTCGCGGTAGTCCCATCGCCACCGCAGGCGGCCAGAGCCGCGCCCAAACCGATGACCGTTACGATCCGGCCGATAAGGCCCAGAGATTCATTCAGAGTGTTCATGTGCATCGCCTCGCTCGCTAGTTGTGGAGAGCCACAAGGCGGACCGGGGGATGCGTCTGGACATAAGGGAGCGGGATGACGGGGCCTCAGCGCAGGCGCGTCTCGCCTGAAGCCTCGGTTCCGGCAACCCCGCTATCTCGTGTCGTGTGACTCAAGACCGGAGGCTTTGCGTCCCCGCCTCGCGGCGGGTTTGCCCTTTACAGTGCGAGTGAGTTAATCGGCTTTTGGCTATCGCGACAAAGTGTCAGTCGCTGAAAACACGTCTCCAAATGGCGACGACGCTGATAGCTCATGGTAGCTATCAGTGGCGACGCACAATGGCGGCGCAGCCTGCGATCAGGCGGGTGTAGGATTGCCGAGGAGATCCAGCAGCACCGCGAGCAGCAGTGCTCCGGCACCGAACATGAAAATCAGCCGATAATCTCCGCCGCTCGCGGCATAAATGGCCGAAAAAGCGTATGCGGCCAGCGCCTGAAACGCCGCGAAGTCGATCGTGGCGCCACTCCACACGGCGTTCTGGCGATTCTGATCGCCCGGATAGAGCTCGCGAATCCAAGCCAGCACCATCGGCACGATGCCCGGCGGGAATGAGCCGATGATGACACTGAGTATGCCGAGGGCGACCGCCTGGTTCGACCTGGCAAGCCCTGCCACTGCGATGGCCTGCGCGGTCAGCAGCAGGCGCACTGCCGCGCGCGCACCGGCGCGATCTGCGATCAGACCATACAGCGGCGGACCCAACATGGAACCGATGCCATAGAAGATCCATATGATCGCGCCGAGCTGATTGCCCGCACCGAGCCCGCGCGCCACGAAGTCCACGAGAAATACCATTGGCGCCACGAGACCGATCGCCATCAGTGCGTACTCCGCGTACAGCAGCGCGACAACGGCCGTGTGGGCCGGTCGTGGCGAGCCGTGCTGCGGCCGTTCGGTCATCGTCTGCGCGGCGCGCGGCGGCCAACACCTCCAGGTCGCAGCCGTCAATGCGGCCGATATGGCAGCCAATCCGAGCCAGGTCGCCAGCAGGCTGACCTTCAGCAGCAGCGGCACCAGCGTCCCGGAGGCCGCGATGCCGAGGCCGACGCCAAGGAATACGGCGCCGCTCGCCGCGCCGCGGCGATGCGCCGGCATGTGCGGCAATACCGTGGCCGCAACGACCACCATGATGGCGCCGCCGCCGACGCCGGAGAGCAAGCGCCAGAAGAAGAACCAGATGACCGATAACGGAAAGGCGCAGGCAACGAGCGATGTCGTCACCAGCGTCATCATCAATCGCAACAGGTAGACATTGCTGATTCGGGCGGCGATGCGACGTCCGGTCACGGCGCCGATGAGGTAGCCGGCGAGATTGGCCGCGCTCAGATAAACCACGTCGTTGGCGGAAAACCAATGCGCATGGATCAGAGGCGGTATCAGCGGCGTGTAGGCGAATCGCGCCAGGCCGATGCTCACCAGGCTCGCGGACAATCCGGCAAATACATAGCGCCGCAGCATCGACGGCGGTGGCGCCGGCGCCGCGGTGTCGTGCTGCGCTGT
>DASYNV010000398.1:0-1627 GCA_036008365.1 Steroidobacteraceae bacterium
CGCGACTGCGCGTTCGAGCTGGTCACGCGTCTGGAAGCACGCGGGCTGAGCGTGTGGATCGCCCCGCGCGACATTTCCCCGGCCGCCGAATGGGCCGAGGAAATCATCGATGCGATCTCCTCCGCGCGCCTCATGGTGCTGGTGTTCTCCTCCCACAGCAATTCCTCGCCGCAGGTGCGGCGTGAGGTCGAACGCGCCGTGCATAAGCAGCTGCCGGTATTGCCGTTTCGTCTCGAGGACATCGTCCCCTCGAAGAGTCTGGAGTATTTCCTGAGTTCCCAGCATTGGCTCGACGGCTTTCCGCCGCCGCGCGAGCCGCACTACGAGCGGCTCTGCGCCCTCGTCGCTGCGCGCGTGAACGCGGCCGCAAGCCCGCTCGCAGCGCCGTCGCCCGCCACGCCGGCCGCGATGGCTGCCGTCCCCGCAGGCGCCTTCAGCGCGCAGCAGCTGCAGTCGCTGGAACGGCAGCTCGCGGATCACATCGGTCCCTTGGCGCAACATTTGGTTAAGCGCGCGGCTGCACAGGCGCCGGACTGGGAGCGGCTCATCGCGCGACTCTCCGGGGAGATCGACTCAGACGCAGCGCGACAGCGGTTCCTCCATGCCTGTCGGACGCTGCCGCGGCCGAAGCCTTGAGCGCCCCGCATCCGCAGAGCTCGGTGCGTGCGGCGGAGGGACCCTTGCCTCTCGTGATCGGTGTGGTCGGACACCGGCACTTGGAACCGCACGACTATCCGCTCTATCGCGCCCGCGTCACCGGGCTCTTCGCCTACCTGCGCACGCGCTATCCCTCCACGCCTCTGCGCGTGATATCCGCGCTCGCCGAGGGCGCTGACCGACTGGTCGCCGAGGTCGCGCTGGCCGAGGGCTGTGAATTGATCGTGCCACTGCCGATGGCAGCCGAGGAGTACGCGCGGGACTTTCCCGATACCGCCCATGAATTCCGCGACCTGCTGGCGCGCATACCCACGGCCAATGTCTTCGTGCTCCCCGAGGCGGCCGCCATGAGTCCGACGGCTACGCACGCTGAACTGCGCGATGCCCAGTATCGCGAAGTGGGCGTGTTCATCGCGACGCAGTGCCATCTGCTGCTGGCACTCTGGGACGGCGTACGCAACACCGCGGTCGCCGGCACGGCGGAGGTGGTGCGCTTCAAGCTCGAGGGGCAGATACACTCCGATCACCGGGCACTTGATGCGGACGATTGCGGGCCGGTGTACCGCATCCACGCACCTCGGGCTGGCAGCGGCGGGAGCGCGGATGTGCCTCCCGAATGGCTGTTCCCGCGCGAATCGAGCGCAGAACTGTTGCGCACGGTGAGCAAGCGCATCGACCGCTTCAACAGCGATTCCCTGGAATTCCCGGTGCCAGGGGCGCTCGCGCCGGACGCCGCGGGGCTCCTGCCGGAGCTGCAGGAGCGACCTGCTGGCGATCGGCTCCTGGCACGGACGTTCGCGTGCGCCGATACGCTCGCGCGTCGCTATCAACGCATGACGCATTTGGTGTTGCGCCTGATCGTAGCGCTCGCCGTGGCGCTCGCGCTGACCTTCGAGATTTACGCCGAGATCATGCCGCGCCGCGCATTGCCGATCATCTACCTGCTGATCTTCTCCGCGATCGTTGCACT
>DASYNV010000399.1:0-10562 GCA_036008365.1 Steroidobacteraceae bacterium
AATCAAACCGCGCAGACCGGCGGCGCGATCGGTTACGTGGAGTACGCCTACGTCAAGCAGACCGGCATGACCTACGCCAAGCTCATCAATCGCGAAGGCAAGGCGGTGACTCCCGAGGCAAAGGCATTTCAGGCCGCAGCGGCCAATGCCGATTGGGCGCGCGCCGAGGGCTACTACCTGATCCTGACCAACCAGCCCGGCGCAGGCAGCTGGCCGATCACCGGCGCGAGCTTCATTCTGGTGCATGCGGACAGTAAGGACACCAACACGGCAGCCGCGCTGAAGTTCTTCGATTGGGCCTATACGCAGGGGCAGTCCATGGCCGAGGGCCTCGACTACGTGCCGATACCCGCGCCGGTGGTGAAGTTGGTCGAGAAGAGCTGGCAGGATTCGCTTACAGTCGACGGCAAGCCGGTCTGGCTGGCGAAGTAAGCGTGAGTTGCAGGCATGTCCGCGGTGACGATTCCGTACAAAGTGCAGCTGCGGCGCGCGGCGCGTTCCGAGCGGATCTTCCGCCTGTTCGCGACCACGGCGGCGCTGTTGGTGCTGGCGCTGCTGGCCGGAGTGCTGCTGGCGCTGCTCTACGGTGGCTGGCCCGCGCTCAAGACCTTCCGGTTCGGATTTCTGACCAACACGATCTGGAATCCAGTCACCGAGCAGTTCGGTGCATTCGCCGCACTCTACGGAACCGTGATCACCTCGCTGATCGCGATGATCCTTGCCGTACCGGTGGCCTTCGGAATTGCGGTATTCCTGACTGAAACCTGTCCGCTGTGGCTGCGCACGCCGATCGGCACCTGCATCGAGCTGCTGGCCGCGGTGCCGAGCATCGTCTTCGGCATATGGGGCCTGTTCGTGCTGGCGCCCGTGCTGCAGCACTCGGTGCAACCCTGGCTCATCGCTGTGCTCGGCGATCTGCCGGTGATCGGCAAGCTGTTTCGAGGGCCGCCGTTCGGCATCGGTCTATTGACCGCCGGCTTCGTGCTCGCGGTCATGGTGCTGCCGTTCATCACCTCGGTGATGCGCGAGGTGTTCCTGTCTACGCCGCGCTCGCTCAAGGAGGCTGCGTACGGCCTCGGCGCCACGCAGTGGGAAGTAGTCTGGGATGTGGTGCTGCCCAATGCGCGCGCCGGCGTCGTCGGCGGGATCATGCTCGGCCTCGGGCGCGCGCTCGGCGAAACCATGGCCGTGACCTTCGTGGTCGGCAATGCACATCGCATCTCAGGCTCGTTGCTGGCTCCCGGGACCACGATCTCGGCCAGCATCGCCAATGAATTCACCGAGGCCGTCGGCAAGCTCTACACCTCATCGCTGATCGCGCTGGGCCTGCTGCTGTTCGTGCTCACTTTCATCATCATCGCAGCCGCGCGGCTGCTGTTGCTGCGCCTCGAGGCGCGCGGGGCACACATATGACCGGCAACCTGCGCCGGCGGCGCATAACGGCCGCTGTCGCTCTGGGCGCGTCGGGACTGGCGACCTTGCTCGGGCTCGCGACGCTGGCCGCGATCCTCTGGACGCTGTTCTCGCGCGGCTTTGCCGGCGTGACATTGAGTGTGTTCACCCAGACCACGCCGGCGCCTGGAAGCAGCGGCGGCCTCATCAACGCGATCTATGGCAGCGTCGTCATGACGCTGCTCGGACTCGCGATCGGTGCGCCGATCGGCATACTTGCGGCGACCTACCTGTCCGAATACGGGCGCGGCAAGCGGCTCAGCACCGTGATCCGTTTCATCAATGACGTGCTCCTGAGTGCGCCATCGATCGTGATCGGATTGTTCGTCTACACGCTGGTCGTGCTGCAGATGGGACATTTCTCCGCCATCGCCGGTGCGATCTCGCTCGGAATCATCGTCCTCCCGGTCACGGTTCGGACCGCCGAGGACATGTTGCGGCTGATCCCCTCGAGCCTGCGCCAGGCCTCGGCCGGCCTCGGCGCGCAGCCGTGGCGCACGATCACAAGCGTGGTCTATCCCGCCGCCCGCAGCGGTCTGCTCACAGGCGTGCTGCTGGCGCTGGCGCGCATCAGCGGCGAGACCGCGCCGCTGTTATTCACGGCGCTGAACAACCAGTTCTGGAACGCCAACCTCAACCAGCCGATGGCCAATCTGCCGGTAGTGATCTTCCAGTTTGCGACCAGCCCGTACAAGAACTGGCAATCGCTGGCCTGGACCGGCGCGCTGCTGATCACGCTGTTCGTGCTCGTGCTCAGCATACTCGCGCGGTTGATCTCGAATTTCTTCAGCGCCGGCCAGAGCCGCATCGAGTAGCGGCGCACGCCGCCGGCTCAAAGCCGCCGCAGCCGGTCGAGATAGACCGGCTCCTGCGGCGGTAGTCCACTGCGCTGCGCCTCGGACAGCAAATCCGCCAGCACCTCGATCATGCGGTGCTCGGCCGCGTGTAGGCCGCCAGCGCGGGCGGCCAATTGTCGATGGATGACCCCAATGCCGGCCGGCCGGTCGGTGGCGATCTGTTCGCGCAGCGCCAGATGCAACCCCAGATGCAGGAACGGGTTCGAACGACCGTCCGGCGCATCGAAGTCCTGATGCACGCTGGCTTCGTCCGCGATCAGATCGTGATATTCCGGATGCGCCGCGATGACATCGGCGATCTGCGCCTCGAGCGGCTGCAGCAGCAGGCCGGCGCGACGCTTGCGCCAGGCGTCGCGATAGGTGCCGCGCAACTGTTCGCGGCTCTGTCCGGCAAACAGCGTCATGCCGAGCTCTTGTCGGGATATTCGCACCAGCGCGCGATCGGACAGCGCGGGCAGGCGGGTGCGCGCGCCTTGCAGGTGTAGCGGCCGAGCAGGATCAGCCAGTGGTGCGCGTCCTGGATGAATTCCGCGGGAATGACGCGTAACAGTTCGTCCTCGACGGCGCGTGGATTGGCACCGCGGGCGAGGCCGGTGCGATTGGCGACGCGGAATACGTGCGTGTCGACGGCCATGGTCGGCTCGCCGAACGCCGTATTGAGAACCACGTTGGCGGTCTTGCGACCCACGCCGGGCAGCAGCTCGAGGGCGGCGCGGTCATGCGGTACGCGGCCACCGTGCTGCTCGACCAGCAGTCGGCACGTGGCCATGATATTGCGGGCCTTGGCGTTGTAGAGACCGATGGTACGGATATGACGCTTGAGGCCTGCCAGTCCGAGCTTGAGCATCGCCGCCGGAGTCGAGGCGTGCCGGAACAGTTCGCGCGTCGCCAGGTTGACGCCCTTATCGGTCGCCTGTGCGGAAAGAATCACTGCGATCAGCAACTCGAACGGCGAATCGAACAGCAGCTCGCTGCGCGGGTGCGGGTTGGCCTTGCGCAGATGGATGAAGATCTGCCTGACCTGCGGCGGATTCATCGCGGCTGCGCGCAGCGCTTGCGATCGGCAAGCAGTCGCTCACGCTCGTGCGCCGCACGCTGCAATCGGCCGCGATGGCGTTCGAAGCGCCCGCGGTTCTCCTCCGCGGCCGGCGCCGGCTGGTCCGCAGCGCGCGATTGCATCACGATGCAGTCGACCGGACAGGCTGCAATGCAGAGCTCGCAGCCGTTGCATTCGCGCCCGAGCACCGTGTGCAGAAAGTGTTGCGCTCCCAGGATGGCATCGACCGGACAGACCGGCAGGCAGCGTGCGCAGCCGATGCAGGCCTGCGCATCGATCACCGCAACCGCGGCGGCCCCCTCGTGCCCGCAGGCAGGATCGAGCGGCAAGGCTTTGCGGTTCAGCAGTCGCGCGAGCGCGGCGATCCCGGCGGCACCGCCCGGTGGACAGCGATTGATGGCCGCCTGACCCTGCGCGATGGCTTCGGCATAGGGCCGACAGGCCGCGTAACCGCAGCGCGTGCACTGGGTCTGCGGCAACAGTGCATCGATGCGATCGACCAGTTCGGCGAAGGCTGCTTCAGCGGCGTTCAATTCCCGGACGAGTTCAGCTGCTCTTGCCCGCGAGGATACGCTCCTTCGAGAGTGCGGGCACCAGCACGCGGCTGATCTCATCGGTGATGCTGTGGGTCGAGCTCAGGTCGACGCTGCGCGTGATACCGGTCCAGATCAGCTTGCCGCCGCCGCCATCGACGGTAAAGACATCGGTCTGGTAGTCGGCACGCTGCTCGGTCTCGAGGTAGCCCGGATCGTAGACCGCATCCCAGTAGCCAAAGTAGCGCCAACGCCAGCCGAAGCCGACGCCCGCATAGCCGGGCATCCAGTAACTGCGCTGACTCGCGCCGACAAAATGCGATGCCAGGACGCCGTCGAAGCCGTCGCGGCTGGCCGTGGTCGCAAGCTCATCGGGGCTCGGTGCCTTGCTCGGGAATACCACCCATGAGGCCGAGGCCTGTACGCCCTGATGAAGCAGCGCCGCAACCATGCCGTCTTCCCAAAGCCGCCGGCGCCCGTCATCCTTCTGCACCCCGACCACCAGCACCTTGTGCAGCGGCGGACCGTTGTAAGTCGGGTCTTTCCAGCGGTCGATCAAGGAGGTACTGACGCAGGCGGCCAGACTCAGCGCCAGCCCCAGTCCCAGCAGCAGCAGCGAGCGGCTCAAGCTCGAACGACTTAACGTAGAAGCATCCATGGCTGGTCTCTCCTGATGGCAGAATGCGCCTGAATACAATGACTGCACGGCCAGACTAGATGTTCCATTCAATGACGCCCATCGTCCGGGCGCTCCTTTATCTGAACCTGATCGCCTACGGCCTCGAACGGTTGACAGGCGGTCACTTGCTGGCGACTTTCGCGCTGTGGCCGCTGGATGCTCAAAGCCAGTTCGGCGCGCCGCCGTTCGAGCCCTGGCAGCTGGTCACCTATGCATTCCTGCACGACCCCGAGAATCTGGTGCATCTGCTCGGCAATATGTTCGCGCTCTACATGTTCGGCCCCGACGCCGAACGCGTGCTCGGTCCGCGGCGCTTCCCGCTGTATTACTTCGCCTGCGTCATCGGCGCGGGCATCACCCAGCTCTGGGTCATGCACGCGCTCGCGCGCAGCCCCTTCGAAACCATTGGTGCCTCCGGCGGCATCTTCGGTTTGCTGTTGTTCTACGGAGTGACCTTTCCGCAGCGTCGGATTCTGCTGCTGATTCCGCCGGTGCCGATGCCGGCGTGGCTGTTCGTCACGCTGTATGCGGTCCTGGAACTCTACCTGGGCGTGTCGGGTCGCATGCAGGGAGTGGCCCATTTCGCGCACCTGGGAGGTGCCGCGACCGGGTTACTGTTGATTCTGTATTGGCGCTCCAGGGCTGCGCCGCCCGAGACGCCGTGGCGATAAGGCTCCTAACTGACCTTCATGCCCGGCTCGGCGCCGGTGGTGGCTTCGATCAGGAATATCCCGCCTTCCTGCTCGTCGCTGGCGCACAGCACCATGCCCTGTGATACGCCGAAGCGCATCTTGCGCGGCACGAGGTTGGCAACCACGACCACCTGACGGCCGAGGAGCTGTTCGGGACGGTAGGCCGAGCGGATGCCGGAGAACACCGTGCGCAGTTCGCCGCCGCCGAGCTCCAGGGTCAGCCGCAGCAGCTTGTCGGATCCGTCGACCGTGGCAGCTTCGGCCACGCGCGCCACGCGCAGGTCGATGCGGGCAAATTCCTCGATGCTGATCGTTGCGGCGGGCACTGCCGCCGCGGCCTTCGCAGGCGCTGCGGCTTTCGCCGCCGCGGTAGGCGGCGGCGCCGCTGCGGCCGGTGCCTCGGGCTCGATGAGCGAGGCTACGGTTGCGGTATCGAGCCGCGTCGCGAGCGGCTGGTAGGAGCTAAGCGCGCCACCGAGCAGCGGAGTGCGAATCGCGCTCCAGTCACTGAAGTCGGTGCCGAGGAACGCGGCCGCGGCCTGCGCCATATTTGGCAACACCGGGGACAGACAGCTCATGAGCACGCGAAACAGGTTCAGGCCTTCGGTGGCGATGCCCAATACTTCCTCCGCCCGCGTCGGATCCTTGGCCAGTGCCCAGGGCTTGTGCTGATCGATGTAGCGATTGGCCCGGTCGGCCAGCAGCATGATCTCGCGGATCGCCGCGGCGTACTCGCGCGCTTCGTAGAGCGCCGCGATCGGCTCGGCCGCCACGGTGAAGTCCTGATAGAGAGCCGCATCGGGCAGCGCCGCCGCCAGGCGCGCGCCGCCGCGCTCGATGAATCCCGCGCAGCGGCTCGCAAGATTGACCAGCTTGCCGACCAGGTCCGAATTGGTGCGCGCGACGAAGTCATCGAGATTGAAGTCGATGTCCTCGATGTCGCTGCCGAGCTTGGCTGCAAAATAGTAGCGCAACGGCTCGGGCGGCAGCCGCTCGAGGTAGCGCTCGGCAGTGATGAAGGTGCCGCGCGACTTCGACATCTTCTGACCGTTGATGGTCAGGAAGCCATGCGCGAATACCGCGGTCGGTCGCCGATAGCCCGCGCCATGGAGCACCGCCGGCCAGAACAGCGTGTGAAAGTAGCTGATGTCCTTGCCGATGAAGTGATACAGCTCGGTAGCGGATTCGGACTTCCAGAAGTCATCGAAGGAGATGCCGCGCGTGGCGCGCCAGGCTTCGAAACTCGCGATGTAGCCGATCGGCGCGTCGAACCAGACATAGAAATATTTGCCGGGCGCGTCCGGCACTTCGATGCCGAAATATGGAGCGTCGCGCGAAATATCCCAGTCCTGCAACCCGTCCTGGAACCATTCGGCGAGCTTGGCGCGCACCGCCTCCTGCAGACTGCGGCCGGCGACGTACTCGCGCAGCATTGCCTCGAAGTCCCCGAGCTTGAAGAACAGATGATCGGACTGGCGCCAGACCGGTTTGCCGCCGGTGACGATCGAGACCGGGTCGATCAGGTCCGCGGGCGAATAGGTCGAGCCGCAGACCTCGCAGCTGTCGCCGTACTGCTCCGGCGAGCGGCAGCGCGGACAGATGCCACGCAGGTAACGGTCCGGGAGAAACATCTGCGCCTGCTCGTCGTAGGCCTGGCGCACTGCCCGTCGGGCGATGAAGCCGCGCGCGCGCACGGCCTCGTAGAGCTCGCGCGTGAAGCGGCGGTTCTCGTCCGAGTGAGTCGAGTGGTAGTGATCGAAGCCGATCAGGAAGCCGCGATAGTCGCGCCGGTGCTCGAGCGCGGCACGTGCGATGAGCGCTTCGGGCGTAATGCCTTCCTGCTGCGCGCGAATCATGATCGGGGTGCCGTGCGCATCATCGGCGCAGCAGTAGATACACAGATGGCCGCGCATCTTCTGGAAGCGCACCCAGATATCGGTCTGGACCGCTTCGATGATGTGGCCCAGGTGCAGCGCGCCATTGGCGTAGGGCAGGGCGTTGGTGACGAGAATTCTGCGGGCCATGAACACGTTCGGGCAGTGGGAACAGCCCGGCATTATTGCATGCGGGCGCTCGGCCGCGGGCCGCGACCTCAGGCCTGGTCTTTGAGGGGCTCGAACCGGGCCTTGTTGATGCCCTTGCGGTACGCCTCGGCGCCGCTGATCTTGCCGGCGTCGAGCAGCGCCTGGATGGCGGAGTCCATGGTGCGCATGCCGTACTGGGCGCCGGACTGCATCGAGCTCTCGAGCTGATCGAGCTTGCCCTGCCGGATCAGATTGGCGACCGCGGAATTGTTGATCAGGATCTCGAGCGCCGCCACGCGGCCGTTACCGTCGGTCCTGCGCAGCAGCTGCTGCGAGATCACGCCGCGCAGCGACGTCGACAGCATGGTGCGCACGTGCGACTGCTTGTCGGCCGGGAATCCGTTGACCAGGCGGTCGACCGTCTGCGCCGCGCCATTGGTGTGCAGCGTGCCCATGACCAGGATGCCCATCTCGGCCGCGGTCACCGCAATGCTCATGGTTTCGAGATCGCGCAACTCGCCGATTAGAATGACGTCGGGATCTTCGCGCAGTGCGGAGTGCAGTGCCGCCGCGAAGCTCGGTGAATGCACGCCGATTTCGCGCTGACTGACCAGACATTTGTGGCGCGGATGCACGAACTCAATCGGATCCTCGACCGTGAGGATGTGGCCTTTGATGCGCTTGTTGAGGTCATCGATCATCGCTGCGAGTGAGGTCGATTTGCCCGAGCCGGTCTTGCCGGTGACCAGGATGAGGCCGTTGTTGGCGCGGCATAGTTGCCGTACCGCATTCGGCATGTCGAGCTCATCGAGCGTCAGCGCCTGTGACGGGATGGCGCGCATCACCGAGCCCATGCCATTGAGCTGGCGCATGACGTTGACGCGGTAGCGCCCCTTGCCCTCGAGCATGTAGGCGAAATCGGCGCCGTCCTTCTGCTCGAAGCGCTCGACCGCCTTCTTGGGCATGATCTCGTACAGGCTCTCCTTCACGAACTCGGGCGTCAAAATTTCCTGGCGCAGCGGCGAGAGCTCGCCGTGCAGGCGAATGCGCGGTGGATCGCCGGCGATGAAGTGCAGGTCGGAGCCGCCTCGGCGCGTGATCTCCTCCAGGAACTGATCGATCTGCGCCATGCGTGTCCCGCTCAGCCCGGGGTATTCTGCGTGCGCTGCACCGCCGTGGCATCCAGGCGCGGCATCATGCTGGTGTCGGTGACGAACTTCTGAAACATGCGCTTGTCCGCGGCGTAGGCGTAAGCGTCGTCAGCGTCGATCTCGCGTGCATTGAGAGCCTGTTGCAGCGCCTGATCGAACAGCTGCATGCCGAACTCCTTTCCCATCTGCAGCTGCGTTGGAATCTGGTGAGTCTGATCGGAGGTGATCAGCTTGGCGATCGCCTTGGTCATGACCATGACCTCGACGACGGCGCGGCGGTTGCGTCCCTCGAAGCCCTTGACCAGGATCTGCGTCACGACCGCCAGCAGACTCTGCGACAGGAACGCCTTGGTCTGCTCGCGCTCCTCCGCGGGCAGCGCATCGATGAGCCGATCGATGGTCTTGACCGCGCTGGTCGTGTGCAGCGTACCGAGCACCAGGTGCCCGGTCTCGGCGGCCGTCATTGCCATGCGAATGGTTTCGGCATCACGCAGTTCCCCGACCAGGATGACGTCCGGGTCCTCGCGCATGGCGGCGCGCACGCCCTCGGCGAAACTCGGGATGTGCGTTCCCAGCTCGCGCTGGATCACCTGGCTCGACTTGCTGCGATGAACGAATTCGATCGGGTCCTCGAGGCTGATGATATTGAGGCGGCGATTCTTGTTGAGCAGATCGATCATCGCCGCGAGCGTGGTGGACTTGCCGGTACCGGTGGAACCGGTGACGAGAATCATGCCCTGGTGGTAGTCACACAGCTTGGTCACGATCGGGGGCAGCGCGAGCTTGGCCAGCGTCGGAATCTCGGACGGTATGGAGCGAAAGGTGGCACCGAGGCCGGTGTCCTTGCGGTAGATGTTGACGCGGAACCGCCCGCCGTCGCTCGACACGTAGGAGAAGTCCAGGTCGTTGCCGATCCGAAAATGATCGGACTGATTGGGCGTCAGGATCTCCATCAGGTAGCTTTCGAGCTCGGTATCGCGCAGATCGCGGAATTTTATCGGCTCGAGGTCGCCGTGCTGGCGCACCATCGGCGGCACGCCGACGGCCAGATGTATATCCGAGCAGCCTTGTTGCGTACCAAGCTTCAGGAACGCATCAATACGTGCCAATTGAGATTTCCTTATCGACGGCCCAGTCGGGACGGTCCAATCTGCCGATGTTTAACCTAAAGGCTCAAGTCCGATCAATGCCTTAGGGCACGAAACTTGACCTACCGCACGGAGTTTGGCATTCAATCGGGCCGATTTGGCGCTAATCGGCGGATGTTACAGAAATCGCTCGAGTGCGCCGCGGAATTCGTCCATGGTCTGGAAGCGCTTGGCCTTATCGACCGCCATGGCCTTGACCACGACCTCGGCCAGGGTGGCCGATAGCTGCGTGTTGATTTCCTGCGGTGCACGCGCCTTGCCCTGGACGTGCTGATACATCACCGCCATGTGATCGCCGCGGGAATAGGGCGGTACGCCGGTCAGCATCTCATACAGCATGACGCCGAGTGCGTAGATGTCGGCGCGCTCATCGACCTTGCGGCCGAGAATCTGCTCGGGCGCCATGTACTTGGGCGAGCCGATGACGTAGCCGGTCTTGGTCAGCTGCGTATCGCCCTCGCGCTGCGCAGCGGCGACGCCAAAGTCGACGATCTTGAGCAGGCCCTCGTCGTTGATCAAGACGTTGGCGGGCTTGAGGTCGCGGTGCACGATGCCGACCTGGTGCGCGACCGCCATGCCGGTGGCGATGTCGATGCCGAACTGCAGCGCGCGCTTCTGCACCAGCGGCTTCTCGTTGACGATTTCCGAACCGAGCGTGTGCGAGCGGAAATACTCCATTGAAATGGCGTAATTGCCCTGGATGTAGAGGAAATCGTAGATGCGAATGACGTTGCGGTGCGTGATCTTGCGCGAGTAGCGTAGCTCATGCACGAAGCGCTTCATGATCTCCTCGTCTTCGGCCACGTTCGGATTGAGGAACTTGAGGATCAATCGCTCCTCGACCACGGTGTCTTCCATGAGCAGCACGGTACCGAAGGCGCCGCGGCCGATGCGCTCGATGTACTTGTAGCGGCCCTCGATCACATCGCCCGGCGTGAGCGTCGAGATGTCGAGACGGCTGGCGGCGGC
>DASYNV010000400.1:0-5840 GCA_036008365.1 Steroidobacteraceae bacterium
CGATGACGAGCTGCGCTCGAAGCCCGTATCCTTCGGCAATTCCCAGCTGCGACAGATCATTGATCCAGACTAGATTGAATCCGGCCTCGGCTGCCTGGCGGGCAATCTCAGGGGTCAGCGTGGTCGGATCGTAGCTGCCCGGCCAGCCATACAGGTGTTCGAGGGTGGCCTGAATTTCCGCGGGCGGCCGCCAGTTGCCATAGGTGAATATGGGCTCACCTACGGTCCACGGCGCAGTAGGCGGCTCTGCCGCGATGGCCTCGGCGCAAGCCACGATACCGCCAAGCAGCAGACACCGGACACTACTGCGGTGGCGCGGCGACATGGACTGGTCACGCACCGGGCTCGCGCAACTGCGCACGCAGCCATTCGTGCAGGCGGAACAGATCGTATTCCTCGGGCATCAGCATGCCATGCGCGTGCGCGGACGAGCGCAGGCCACGCTGATTGAGCTCACACGCTGCCGCATCTTCGGCCAGCACCTGGGCCGAGAAGTCGCACACGCTGCGGATGTCGACCCGCGAATCCTCGAGCGTCTCACGCGGAAACAGCCATTCGACCTCAATCTCGGTCTCCTCGGGACCCAGCGGCAGCAGTCGTGATGAACGCACGTAGTCGACGTGCGCCACGAGGTAATGCGAAGGCAGGCTGGTGACGAAGTGATAACCGATCCGGCGTTCCTCGTCGCTGAGTCCTTCGAACTCGTGCGCCAGTGCGCGCCCGTCGCTGGACCAGGTGGCGGCGCCGGTGCGCAATCCGCCTCTGCGGGCCGGATCGTTGTCCTGCGCGTGCGAGCGCCAGTTCGGATCGTCGCGCTGCTCCATGAAGCCGCGGCGATAAATCGGTACCAGGTTGCTGAGCGCCGGGTGGATCGTCGGGCAGTGCAGGCACTCGTTGTAGTTCTCCCAGAAGATCTTCCAATTGCACCGCATGCGTTGGGTCTGGCGGCGACCGACCACAAGCTGTTCCAGCGGCCAATTTGCCACGGTCTCGATGTTGGCGTTGAAGTTTTGGGCCAGGCCGCGATCGGAGCCGGCAAGATTGACGTATATGAAGCCGCGCCATTCCTTGAGCGTCACCGAATACAGCGCCGTTTGCTCGAGCGGCACGTGATGCGGCCGGCCTGAGTTCGGTATGCGCGCCAACTCGCCGCTGAGACGATAGCTCCAAGCGTGATAGGGACAGGTGATCGCCCGGCCCGCCAGCCGGCCCGCGGGTTCAGTGCAGAGCATCGAACCGCGGTGGCGGCAGGTGTTGAAGAATGCCCGCAGCGTGCCGTGCTCGTCACGCAGCACGAGCAGCGGTTGCGTACCGATCGTGAAAGTACGAAAGCTACCGGTCTCCGCGATCGAATCGGCGCGGCAGAGATAGATCCAGTTGCGATACCAGATCCGCTCGAGCTCCAGCGCGTACTGCGCGCTATCGAAATACCAGTGGCTCGGCAACGACGGTTCCAGTCGCGTGAGTCCTGAATACTCCTGCGCCATCGGGTCCGATTTGACCTCGGCAATCATGTTCGCTCCGCTGCGCTATTATCCGGCGTTCGACGCCGAGCTGGTGGGCTCAAGGATAACGCGGACATGCCCGATGCGCGTAATGGTTCGACTGGGATTGGCCTCGACAGTCCATCGGGGTTGCGGGCCGAATTCAATGCCAACGGCTCGCTGCGTCGATTCGACTGCGAGACGGTGTCGCTGGCGCTGTTCATCGGCAACGGGACCGAGGGTGGCCCCGCGAATCTTTACCTGCGTGATCGTGCGCGGTCATTCGCGTGGACGCCACTGCTGGGACCGGCGAGTCCGACGCGCTTTTTTGCCGATGCGCCGGGCGGCGCGCTGCTCGGTGAGGGCGTCTGGCGCGACATCCGCTACTCGATCGCACTCGTGTTGGCGCAGAGCGCGCCAGTGTGGTTCTGGACGCTGCGTCTCACCAATACGGCCTCGAGCCCGCGCGAGCTCGATCTGACCTATGCGCAGGACCTGGCGCTGGCGCCGTACGGGGCCGTGCGCATGAACGAGTTCTACGTCAGCCAATACATCGATCATGTGCCGCTGAATCATGCCGAGCACGGCGTCGTGATCGCTTCGCGACAGAACCAGGCGGTCGACGGCCGTTTTCCGTGGAGCCTGATCGGTTCGCGACGCCGGGCGGCATCGTTTGCAACCGATGCGCTGCAGTTTCATGGGCACTCGGGCCGAGCCGGGGATGCGCCGGTTGGACTCACCGCGGAGCTGCCGTCGCGGCGGCTGCAGCATGAGCACTCGATGGTCGTGATCCGGGATCAGCCGCTGCGACTGGAGCCGCAGCGCACGGTCGAGGCCGGATTCTTCGGCGCGTTCGTGGCCGATCATCGCGATGCGACTGCGGCAGCGGATCTCGACCGGGTGGCAACCGTGTTGGCGCTGCCGGAGGCGACGATGGAGCACGCCGCCGCGCAGTCAGCAGTCGCGGCTGCGGGCGTCGCCGCTGCGCCGGGTGTCGCGGCGACGCTATTCAGTGCCGCACCGCTGCTCGAGGCAATCGATCTCGACACCGCGGCGGTGCAGGGGCTGTTCGGAACGCAGTGGCGGCACGTCGAAAGCGACGAGCGTGGCGCGTTGCTGTCGTTCTTTTACGGCCGCGACTGCCACGTGGTACTGCGCGCCAAGGAATTGCGGGTGCTGCGGCCGCATGGGCACATTCTGCGCAGCGGCCGTCACATCACTCCGGATGAAACGGGGATGACGTCGACGGCGTGGATGAACGGTGTGTTTCATTCCATGCTGACGCAGGGGCACGTGAGCATCAATCGCGTGCTCTCGACCGTGCACAGCTACCTGGGTCTGTTCCGCTCGCACGGTCTGCGCGCCTTCGTCGATATCGGTGATCGCTGGCATCTGTTGCAGCTGCCTTCTGCGTTCGAGATGTCGACCCAGGCCTGCCGCTGGATCTATCGGTTCGACGGCGGCGAAATCCTGGTACGCGCCGAAGCCTGCGACGATGCGCGCGAAATGCTGCTGGCGCTCGAAGTCAGTCGCGGCGGCCCCACGCGGTTCCTGCTCTCGCATCACGTGGCGCTCAATGATGATGATGGCAACGCGCCGGGCCCAGCCTGCTGGCGGCGCGACGGTGATGCCATCGTGCTCGCGGCGGCGGCCGAGACCGATGTCGGGCGGCGTTTCCCCAACGGCAGCATTCGCATCAGTCCGGTGGCCGGCTCGCGGCTCGAGACAATCGCGGGCGATGAGCTGCTGTTCCTGGACGGCCGGTCGCGTCGGCAACCCTATCTCTGCATCGTTACCGGCGCGGCGCGCGCGCTCGGGTTGCGTTATCGCGGGGAACTCGTGCCCGAGGCTTCACCCGCGCCCTTGGCGGTCGGCAGGGAGACAGACCTGATCCCGACCCCCACGCTGAGTGCGCCGGCGGCCGGTGCGCTCACCGAGCGCGTCGCGCGCCTGGGCGAGATCGTCCCCTGGTTCACACACAACGCTTTGGTTCATTACCTCTCGCCGCGTGGCCTGGAACAGTATTCGGGCGGCGGTTGGGGAACGCGCGATGTCTGCCAGGGGCCGGTGGAGATGCTGCTGGCGCTCGACCGTCCCGAGCCGGTGCGCGATCTACTGCTGCGCGTCATGGCGGCGCAGAATCCCGACGGCGATTGGCCGCAATGGTTCATGTTCTTTGAGCGCGAGCGCGGCATCCGCGCCGGCGATTCGCATGGCGACATCGTCTTCTGGCCGCTGCTGGTGCTGGCGCAGTATTTGATCGCCACCGGTGATGCCAAAGTCCTCGATGAACGGGTCGCCTTCTTCGATCCGCGCGGCGCGCAATCGGGCGAGAGCGCGACCGTTTGGGAGCACGCGCGACGCGCGCTCGCTCTGGTCGAGAGGCGCGTCATTCCGGGCACGACTCTGGCGGCCTACGGCCATGGTGACTGGAACGACGCGCTGCAACCCGCGGATCCGCGGCTGCGCGAGCGTATGTGCAGCGCCTGGACCGTGACGCTGCACTTCCAGATGCTGACGCTACTGGCGCAGGCGTTGAATCCGGCCGGGAAGGGCGCAGAGGCTGCGCGACTTCAGAGCGTGGCGGCGGCCGTGTTGCGCGACTTTCAGCGGCTGTTGCTCGTGGACGGCGTACTCGCCGGCTACGCGCTGTTCGAGGAAGGCGGGCAGGTTCGCCAGCTGCTGCACCCGAATGACGGCACCACGGGCGTGCACTACAGTGCACTTGCAATCATCCACGCGATTCTCGAGGACATGCTCACGCCCGCACAGGCACGGCATCATCTGGGCCTGATCGATGCGCACCTGAGTGGTCCGGACGGACTGCGGCTGTTCGATCGACCGATGCCCTACCACGGCGGGCCGCAGCGGCTGTTCCAGCGCGCCGAGAGTGCCACCTTCTTCGGTCGCGAGATCGGCCTGATGTACATGCACGCGCATTTGCGCTACGCGCAGGCGCTGGCGCACGTGGGCGAGGCGGAGCGTTTCTTCCAGGCGCTGTGCCAGGCCAATCCGATCGGCATCCGCACCGTGGTGCCCCGCGCAACACTGCGACAGGCGAACTGCTACTACTCGAGCTCCGATGCGGCCTTCGAGGATCGCTATCAGGCCAGCGCCGAATACGAGCGCGTGGTGCGCGGAACCATCGCGCTCGATGGCGGTTGGCGGGTGTATTCGAGTGGCGCCGGCATTTCACTGGCGCTCATCCTGAGGCGTTTCTTAGGCTTGAGTTGGCAGGCGGACGCACTCTGCATCGATCCGGTGATGCCGCAGGCGCTCGATGGCATGCGTGTCGAGACCACGCTGCGCGGCCGTCCGATCGAGATCCGGTATCGCGTCGGGGCCGGCGGCTGCGGTGTGAATGAGCTGTTACTCAACGATCGTGCACTTTCATTCACGCACGATCCGAATCCGCATCGGCGCGGCGCGGCGCGTGTGCCGCTGCCGGCCGTGTTCGAACAACTGCTGGATCGCAATCGCTTGCTGGTCGATCTCGGCTAGCGCTCAATCTCCCTATTATGAGGGATGGTGGCGTCGTGGCTCGATCGTTACGCTGACAGCCGTGGGTTGATTAAACAGACTGTCGCTAACACTCAAGGAGCACTGATCATGAAAGCCACCGCAAAGAAGATCCTGATGAGCACCCTAGCCGTCACGGCCGTTACGCTCGGCGCAATCGGCTCGGCCAATGCCGCCGCGATCGTGTACGACCAGTTCGGTAACCCGATCCTGGTTCGTACCTGCCATTCGCAGTGGGTCCAGACCGGTCCCTTCTATGGACAGGGCTACTTCGCACGCGTGTGCGGCTGAGTCCGACCCGAGTTGCCGCGTCGGCGGCCGTGGCATCGGCGAGGTAACGGGCGAGCGTTTCGACACGAAGCGTCTCGCCCGAATCGCTAAGGAGGCCGGCATGAGCCCCGCGCCGCGATCGGAGTCGTGCGCCGCTGCCGGCAATGTGCAGCGCATAATGAGGGCATGAACGACATCAAACGCGCGCGACTGCGCCAAATGCAACGTCTCAACCTCGCGCTCCTCGGCGCGAGCCTCGTGCTGCTGACGGCGAGCGTACGCTACCAGGCGCTCTGGCCCTGGTTGCGGTGGCTACAGGCATTTGCCGAGGCATCGGCGATCGGCGCGATTGCCGACTGGTATGCCGTGGTGGCGCTGTTCCGGCGACCGCTCGGACTGCCCATCCCGCACACGGCCATCATCCCGCGCAATCAGCGCAAGATTGCCGACAGCCTCGGAACGTTCGTGGCGCAGTACCTGCTGACCCCGGACACCATCGTCGCCAAGCTCGAGCGCTTCGAGACGGCCAGGCACCTGGCCGGCTGGTTCGTGGTGCCAGCCAATGCA
>DASYNV010000401.1:0-2581 GCA_036008365.1 Steroidobacteraceae bacterium
CACGGTGGCATGGATTACCGCGTGCCGCTCGAGCAGGGCATCGCGGCCTTCACGGCATTGCAGCGGCGTGGTATCCCGAGTCAATTTCTGTATTTCCCCGACGAGGGTCACTGGGTACTCAAGCCGCAGGCCGCGGTGAAGTGGCACGAGACCGTCGAGGCCTGGCTCAGGCGCTGGACTGCGCCTCCCTAGCCGGCGGCAAGGTGCTGCCGGCGCGCGCGCGATGCGCGGCCAAGGCCCATTCCACGTGCTCGCGCACCAGAGCCGACGGATCCGCTCGCCGCGCCTCGAGCGCCGCGAGCACTGGCCCACTGCTCGCGGCATTGCCCAGCGCCACCGCGATATTGCGCAGCCAGCGTTCGTAGCCGATGCGATAGATGGCCGAGCCGCGCATGCGTTGATCGAACTGCGCGGCACTCCAGCCGAACAGTTCCGTCAGCCGCGACGCATCCAGGCCATGACGCACGCGGAAGTCCGGATGAGCGGCTGCGCGTGCAAACTTGTTCCAGGGGCACACCAGCTGACAGTCGTCGCAGCCGTAGATGCGATTGCCGATGGCAGCGCGCAGGGACTGCGGGATCGGACCGTCGAGCTCGATGGTCAGATAGGAGATGCAGCGGCGCGCATCGAGCTGGTACGGCGCCACGATCGCGCCGGTCGGGCAGGCCGGCAGGCAGGCACTGCAACTGCCGCAATGGGCGCTCGCGGGCGCATCGAGCGGCAATGGCAGATCGGTGTAGATCTCGCCCAGGAAGAACCACGAGCCGGCATCGCGCGCGATCAGGTTGGTGTGCTTGCCGATCCAGCCCACACCGGCGTTGCGGGCCAGCGCCTTCTCCAGCACGGGTGCGCTGTCGACGAACACGCGATAGCCGTGCGGACCCGCGAGCTCGGCGATGCCTTCGGCCAGATCGCGCAGTGCCTTGCGCATGAGCTTGTGATAGTCGCGCCCGAGCGCGTAGCGCGATACATAGGCGGTCTCGCTTTGCGCCAGGACGTCGAGCGCCGGGCGGGCCTCGCCCGGCCAGTAGTTCATGCGCGCCGAGATCACCCGCAGCGTTCCGGGGAGAAGTTCCGCTGGACGGCTCCGGCGCCGGCCATGGCGCGCCATGTAGCGCATGTGTCCGTGCCATCCTCGCGCGAGCCAGTGCTCCAGGTGGCGCTCGTCTTCGGCCAGCTCGATGCCGGCGATGCCGATGGCATCGAAGCCGAGCGCGCGCGCGGCCTCTTCGATCGCGGTTCGCAGCGCCGCTGCCGCCGGGATGGTGTGCTGCATGGTCCCTAGAGTACCCCCAGTATACTGAGCGCATGTCCTCCGCCAGTCTGCTGTATTCGGCCGCGCAGGTGCGCGCACTCGATGCGTACGCGATCGCTCAAGGCACCGACGGTTACACGCTGATGCGGCGTGCCGCCGAAGCGGCGCTGCGCGCGCTGCGCAGCCGCTGGCCCACGGCGATGCGAATCGGCGTCGTCACCGGGGGCGGCAACAACGGCGGCGACGGCTATGTGCTGGCGCGCTTTGCCCAGGCCGCCGGTCTTTCGGTGGCGGTATCGGCGGTCATCCGGCCCGAGTCGCTGCGAGGCGATGCGCTGCGGGCCGCGGAGGAGTTTCGCGCCAGCGGCGGCCGTATTCTCGAGTACGACGCCGCGCAGCTCACGGATGCGGACGTGGTCGTCGATGCATTGCTCGGCACCGGGTTGCAGCAAGCGGTGCGGCCGGCCATGGCGCAGGCAATCGAGGCCATCAACGCCTGCTATCGACCGGTGTTTGCACTCGATCTGCCCTCGGGGTTGAACGCCGATTCCGGCGCGGTCATGGGCGCTGCCATCCGCGCGGCCTGCACCATCAGCTTTGTCGCGCTCAAGACCGGTCTGTTCCTCAAGCAGGGACCTGATCACGTGGGGCGGCTACTATTCGACGATCTCGAGGTCAGCCCGCCGCCGGAGGACAGCCGCTTCCGGCCGCTGCTGCAGCGGCTCGGCGAGGGCGAGATTGCACGTGCGCTCACTCGGCGCGCGCGCGAGGCCAACAAGGGCGAATTCGGTCGCGTGTTGATCGTGGGTGGCGGCCCAGGCATGCCGGGTGCCGTGCGGCTGGCCGGCGAGAGCTGTCTGCGCGCCGGTGCAGGTCTGGTCACCGCGGCGACCGCGCGCGACAACCTCACGGGCATCGTTGCGGGCCGCCCTGAGTTGATCGTGCACGCGGTGGAGGACGCCGCCGAGCTCGAGCCGTTGCTCCAGGCGGCCAGCGTCGTAGCCGCCGGCCCCGGCCTCGGGCAGTCGAATTGGAGTGAGGCGATGTTCGAGCGCGTCCTGGTCTGCGGCAAGCCGCTGATACTGGATGCTGATGCGCTTAATTTATTGGCCCGAAGCGGCCGCGAAGCGCCCTCCGGATCGGTACTGACACCGCATCCGGGCGAGGCTGGCCGGCTGCTCGGCGCCAGCGCACCCGCAGTGCAGGCCGATCGCATGGAGGCGCTGCGCGAGCTGCAACGACGGCACACCGGCGCGGTCATCGTCCTCAAGGGAGCAGGCACGCTGATCGGCGCCGAGGGGCGCATTCCGGGCATCTGTGAGCGCG
>DASYNV010000402.1:0-2080 GCA_036008365.1 Steroidobacteraceae bacterium
ACCAGATCCGGTAATGTACCGTCGCCTCGGGAACGAAATCGAACTCGTAGTGCGCGGAAAGCCGCAACCACAGGTCATAGTCATCCCCCATGCGCACACTCTCGTCGAAGGCGCCGTGGCGCTCGAGACACTCTCGCCGTACGACGGCCGTCTGAAAGCTCACGAAGTTGTCGATGAGGAGCTCGGTGGTGATCCGGCCGCGGTACATACGGGTCGGCGGCTTCGGCAGCGCCCGGCCCTCACCATCAATGCATTCGTACTCCGAGTACACTACGCCTACCTGCGGATTTTCAAACAAAGGCATCTGCCGGCTGAGCTTCTGTGGCAGCCACTCATCATCCGCGTCAAGAAAGGCCACGTACGGGCCTCGGGATAGGGCTATGCCGCGATTGCGCGCCTGTGCCTGACCGCCGTTTGACTGCCGATGCACGCGTACGCGCTCATCGCGTTCCCAGAGCCGAACGACCTGCCCGGTATCGTCGCTCGAGCCGTCGTCGACGATCTGGACCTCCACGTTGGCATAGGTCTGCGCGAGTACGGACTGCACGGCCTGCGGCAGATACCGGCCCATGTTGTAAGTCGCGATGACGACGCTGACGAGATCTGCAGGGGGCAGCGCGGGCATGGTCAGACCCTGCAGATCGAAAAACGGTACTTGCCGGAGCTGTCCTGGGCAATGCGTTCAACGTATGCGAACTCGATCGCGATCTCCGCACCAAACACCGTGTGGAATTCCCGCCGCAGCGCAGCTTCGGTAGTGGCCGTGAAGTCAGCCGCGCGCACCACGTTGATGAGGAGACGATCAATGGCCGGCTGCACGATTTGCAACTGTTCGATCCCGGGGATGGCGGTGAGCGTGCGCTCCACCAGCGAGACGCCGGCCACCAAGGAACCGTCGCGGCGCTTCAGATAGTCCGCAACGCGTCCGGTGACGCGTTCCATCAATGGCAGGCCACGGCCGCAAGCACAGGTGCGCGCGCTCGGCACACCGACGTCTTCGATTCGGTAGCGGATGAAGGGCATGCCGCGGTTCAAAAGGTCGGTAATGACGATGAATCCCTCCTCGCCAAAAGCAGCCGCGCTGCCATCCGGGCGCAGAAACTCGATGTAGAGGTGCTCGATGTCCAGATGTAGCCCTGAGTGCTGCTCGCACTCGCACGCGATCAACCCCACCTCTTCGCAGCCGTAGCGGTCGGTCACTTTACAGCCGAATGCCTCCTCGATTACGCGCCGCTCGTTCTGCAGCAACATCATCGAGGTGGATACGATGCCGCGCGGTCGCAAGTCCTCTATCCCCTGCTCGAGTAAGACGCGGGCGAGCATGTAGAGCGAGTGCGAGTGGCCAAACAGCACTTCCGGATGCTCGCGCCGCCAGGCGGCGACGAAAGCAGCGATGGAGCGCTCGTTGAGATCGATCGTGTCAAGGTAGACAAAACGGTCGATCAGCCCTCGCCGCAGGCGTGCCTTGAACGTCTTCGCCTCCGGGGGATTTCCCCAGAGCGCCGCCACCTTCATGCCGTGATAGCAACCGGCCCACTGATCCGAGCGCATCGCATCCGCCGTGCGCACTTCAAGCCAGTCGCGGTCAAAGTAGGTCGTGAGCGCGACCCCGGTTGAGCCGCCTGTCTTGTGCTGCCCCAGCTGTTGCGGGGTGAACTCGCGCGAGAGAATCTCCGCGGTGGAGCTGCGAATCACAGCCTTCGTCAGCAGTGGCAGTGCGGCGAAGGCCTGCGGGTCGAAGCGCTCCGCAGCGAGACCGTGCTCGCGGAAGAGCCGCTGGTAGTAAGGCGAGTGTTCGGCGGCGTAGCGCACCATCGCGCGCAGACGCTCCTCTTGACGCACCCGCAACACCGCGGGTGCCAGCCACTGCGAGCGCTCGAGCTCACGCAGCACCTTAAGACGGCGGCTGCCGTCTTTGAGGTCCCACAGCGGGTGAAACAGACGCCGCGACAGAGCGCTCATCAGGGGCATGACCGCTACCCCGTGCGCGGCTGCCAGAGTACCTGCTTCTCACCGCGCACAAAGCGCGCGAACGCCACGGCTGAAGCCCAATTCAACAGCACGAAGTAGTAGCAGTAGT